>DASWQK010000071.1:0-3640 GCA_036403735.1 Pyrinomonadaceae bacterium | reverse complement strand
TGCGTCTGCCACGCCCGATTGCTCTTGTGCCGACCATTTCTGTTCCTGGTGCGATTGGACTGTGGCTGCTTTCTGCTCGCCGATTTTGGGATGAGCGCGAAACGCTTCCAGCCAGTCCGCATCTTCCAATGTCGACCAAATATCGTCCGCTCTGGCGAACACCTCTGGTTCAGTGGCGAATGGTCGCGCCGCCGTCATCCTTCGCGCCCATTTAGTCGAGCCGCAGCATTTTAGGAATTCAGCCTGAGCTTCGTTGGCCGACAACTCATTCAGTCGATTAACCGAATAAATGATTCAATCTCCAATCGTTCCGTAAACTCTCAGCCGGCTCACGCCACCGTCCGGAAAAATATTGAATCGCACGTGCGAAGCGGTGCCGGTATCCATGATTTCATCAAAAAGATGACGCGTATGCGCCTGTAGTTTCGTGCGCGCCAGCACGGGCTTCCAGACAAATTGCGGATCCTGCAACGTCTCGAGCGCTACATCGACCGCATTGCAACTTTCCAGCGAACAACTTTCGGGAAAATTTCCTTTGAACCACGAAGTGTCAACCTCGAGACCTCGAATGTGGCCAGGTTGGCCGAGCCGAATAATCGTCCAATCATAACCCGGGCCACGCCGTCGTTTGGTCTCCCAGCCGTCACTCATATTCAGCGCCCGGCCCGGCATGATCAGGTTGTGACGGTGACCGAAGAACATGTCGCTGCACGAAAGCACCAGCCCGCCGTTTTCTACCGCGGCCAGATCAATTTGACCACCGAGTTTCGCCAAACGATCCCAGTCCGGCTTTACTTCGCCGTAGACCCGCAACCGCGCGATGCCGCCGTCGGGGAAAATCTTGAACCGCAGATGTGTCCAGCGCTGATCGCTACTGATTGAAAACGGATTGACCGAGTCGCCATTGAGGTTTGACTGCGGCAGAATCTCAGTCCATTGAACCGAATCGCTGGTCAACTGTTCGACCGTTGGCAGGCCATCGATCGTGGCGGCTTCCAACGAACAGCTTTCGGGATAGTTGCCTTTAAAATGAGTGGTATCAACAACCACGCCGCGAATCACACCTGGCAAACCAATCCGGATGATGCACCAATCGAATCCGGGCGTGCGACGGCGACGTGATTCCCAACCGTCCATCCATTTGCCGAGATCAGTGTACTTGCCTTCGATGAAAACCGGGGCGGATGGCTTCAGAAGGTTCTCTTTAGGCGCGAAAAAATCATCGTTAGCGAATAGTACGGCGCCGCCGAGACGTTCTGATGTGAGATCTACTAGTTCAGTGAAATCCATAAGAGATTAGTGTCAGAAGCCGACCGTCAGGGCAAGTTGACTGGAGCGCAGCGCAACAGTCCCGGTTGCTGTTTTGGGTTACGATGCCAGCGAGGACGCTTGCGCTCCAGTCATTACGCTTGGGCTTCTAATACTTAGCCGCGCAGAATAATCCGGCCCAGCGGTCCTGAAACAAATTCCCCGCCATCATAAACCATCTGCCCGCGCAGAAAAGTCTTTTCTACAACTCCGCTCAGGGTCTTGCCCGCGTATGGCGTCAGCTTGTGACGATGATGAATCACATCGGGTGTGACGCGAAACTCTGCGTCCGGATTCCAAATCACGATGTCCGCGTCGGCGCCCGGTTTTATTGAACCTTTCAGATGACCGAGGCCGACTTGCCGGGCCGGCGCGGCACAAAGCCACTCGGCGATTCGATCGATCGTGAAGCCGCGCGCCCGTCCCTCAGTCCAAATAATCGACAGACGAAGCTGCAAGGACGAGATACCGCCCCACGCGTTCATAAAATCGCCGGTGTCGCGCGACTTCATCTCGGGCGGGCACGGCGAATGATCAGAGACGATGAAGTCGATCGTGCCTTCGCGCAGAGCTTCCCAAAGCTGTTCGCGATTTTCTCGCTCGCGGATCGGCGGACAGCACTTGAACTCAGTCGCGCCATCGGGAATGTCTTCCGCGGCAAAATGCAAATAATGCGGGCACGTTTCGATGGTAATCGGAAGTCCGAATGACTTCGCCCGGCGGAGCATCGGTAAAGCATCGGCTGAAGAATGATGCACGATGTGAATGCGACAGCCGGTTTCGCGCGATAGCTTGATCATCAACGCGACCGCATCGTTCTCAGCCTCGCGCGGCCGCGAACGAAGAAATGTGTCATATGAACTGGTAGTCGCGCCGCTAACCGATTGACAGCAAGCTTCAACCGGCCCTGGCACTTCGGCATGAACGATCAATGTCGCGCCCAGACGCGCCAGTTCCGGCATCGCTGCGCGCAGATCACTCTCTGTAACATTCGGAAACTCATCGACACCTGAATGAATCAGGAAACATTTAAAGCCTACGACTCCCGCATCCCAGAGCCTGGGCAGCTCGCCGGTGTTCCCGGGAACTACTCCGCCCCAGAATCCGACATCGACGGACAACTTGGCGCGCGTTGCCGCTAGTTTTTTCTCTAATCCTTCAACAGTCGTCGTCGCGGGAATCGAATTCAGCGGCATATCTACGATCGTGGTCACGCCGCCCGCGGCCGCAGCTCGGGTGGCCGTTTCGAAACCTTCCCAATCAGTTCGTCCCGGCTCGTTACAGTGAACGTGAGTATCGACAAGCCCGGGCATGACAATTGATTCCGGCGCGGCTTCGACAAGATCGCAGCCTGCGGGCACATCTTCAAAGATGGACACCGAAGTGATATAGCCGCGCGTGATATGAACAGACGCCGGCGCTACTGAATTCTCAGTAACGACCCGGCGTCCGCGAATGACGAGCTCGGGAGGATGCATTGACTAGGCCCAATTTCCCGGCGGCGGCGGTGGCGACGGCAATTCTTGCCCGATATCCGGGAAGACCCGGCGATAAGCCACAACCTGGGAAGCAAAGGCGATAGGGAGATAAAAATAGACTCCGATGATGCAGCAGAGCACGCCCACAAAAGCCAGGAGCCCATTCAGGAGTATCAGCCCGATGATCCCACCCATGTTTGCTTTGCCGGCTCTAAAGCTGAGTTTGACCGCATCGAGTCCCGACAACTTTCGATCGGCGATCAACGGAAAGGCGAACATGAAAAAGATCTCGACTAACAGGCTCACCACCATGATCACGACGAAAAAAACAATTTCAACTCCGAAGAAGGACAGCACAAACGCTTGTGAGTCTTCGGGGCTTGGATTACGACCACGCGGCATTGAAGTGGCCATCATCGCAAACAGGAAAATGTAATACGGCACCAGGATGATGAAGATCGGAATCATTTTCACCGCTGCTACCACCAGACCCTGAACAAAATGTTCGAAGCCCTTGAATAGCGTGCCGAATTCAACCGGTTCTCCACGCTGTCTTTGCAACAGGCAAAGAAAGATACCGACCATCATCGGTCCCAGTAGAACTATCGGCACAGCGCCGCCGATCAGAATGCCCACCAGCGAAATTCCGAGGAACAGCCAATACTGATCTTTAATTAGCGCCCAGCCTTCCTTTATACATTCCACGGGCGCGATCACGCCTCGTCGAAATTCTGAAAGGTCTGCATTCATAGTTGTTCATCCTCCATCAGCGGACATTTAGCACGGCTGTGAGTGGTGAGGCAATAGCGATTTAACCACGCGTCCTAAGGCGAGGGGGTGGCGACCGCAGCCGG
>DASWQK010000070.1:0-2806 GCA_036403735.1 Pyrinomonadaceae bacterium | reverse complement strand
CAATAATCAAGAGTATTTGTTTCATCCTTCATTCTCATCCTTCATGGTTCAATTTGACGTGGCACGCGCATCCTGCGTGGTCCACGGGCGAGACGCCCATGGCACTCATCTTTGTCTGTCATGTACCGGCGTGATGCGTGGCGCGCCTGAGATTGGGTGCGCATCAACCAGCACGCGCAGGTCGAAAACTCTTCCCAGCAGTTCCGGCGTCAGAACTTCACGCGGTGGTCCAACTTCGATGGTCCGCCCTTTTTCCAGAAGCATTACTTCATCCGCGAATTCGGCGGCGAGATTGACATCGTGCGTCACGACCACGGCGGCGGTGTCGCCGCGATCGCAACGCGCGCGCACGAGCGTAAGCATCGTTGCCTGATGCGCCAGGTCGAGGTTCGCCGTGGGTTCGTCAAGCAAAAAGGTTTTGGCCTCAGTCGCGAGCGCACGGGCCAGAATCACGCGCTGCCGCTCGCCGCCGGACAATTCATTCATCAGACGATCCGCAAAGTCTTCCAGCGCAGTTTCGCGCAAGACGCTCCGCGCGATTTCAATATCGCGCTCGGTTTCCCAACCCCAGGCATTGGACCAGGCGTAGCGCCCGCCCAAAACGAATTCCATGACCGTGACTGGAAAGCGCAGGTCAGCTTCCTGTGCCACCACGGCGATCTGCCGGGCGACGGCGCGGCGCGCGTATGAATCGATGCGTCTTTCATCAAGCATCACTTCGCCGCGATTGACGCCGACACTTCCGTTGAGCGCGCGCAGCACAGTCGATTTGCCCGCGCCGTTGGGCCCGATCACCGCGATCAGCTTGCCGGCATCCGCGCGCAGCGAAACGTCGATGACCGCTTCGCGTTCGACATAATTCACGCTGATTTTGCGGGCTTCCAACATCTATCTATTCCCAGCTCTCGCGGCGGAAGAATCCTCCGCCGGCAGCACATCGGCATAAACAAAGCCTTCGCGCTCTTTAATCTCGCCCACTTCGATCGGCACGGGATTTGTGAACATCGGCCCATCGAAAACAAAAGTATGAAATTCTCCGCGCTCACCGCATGGATCGACATTCGCGGGGAGATCTCTTAAGAACTGCTCGTTGAACTGACGGCCGGCAAAACTCGCGTCGAGTCGTCGCGGGTCAACACAGGTGACGACGGCCCGCACACCACTGGCGATCATCTCTTTCGCTAACTCATCCGTAGGCGTTAGCCAAATTGGACACAAGGGAGCAATGCCGGTGCCGGATAATTTTGCCTCTCGATATTCCTTGACGTCCGCGAGAAAGAGATCGCCAAACGCGACGCACTCAATTCCCCGCTGCTTCGCGTCGGCGATGAATGTTTCCATCGCTGCTTCATATTGAGCGTTGCTGCATGGACAAGGCAGATCGATGATCTGCAAAGGAAGACCGACAGCCTCTGCCTGGCGTTGCAGCAGTTCCAGACGCACCGCGTGAATCGCGATCCGTTGATAGAGCTGATTGACGGTCGTCATGAGCCCGACAACTTCAACCTCGGATTGTTGGCGCAGAACATGCAGCGCCCACGCGCTGTCCTTGCCGCTGCTCCAGCTCAAAAGAGTTTTTTTACGCATCACGTTTAGGAGGAGCGCCTCTTCAGCAAATAGATAAACAGCGGCGCGCCAATCAAAGCGGTGATCGCGCCGACCGGTAGTTCGCGCGGCGCGATCAGCGTGCGCGCGACGGTGTCGGCAACGATCACGAAGCCCGCCCCGGCCAACGCGGCGCCGATAATCACCAGACGGTTGTCGCCGCCAAAAGAAAGCCGGACCAGATGTGGCACGACCAGACCGACATAGCCGACCGATCCGCCTGCCGCAACGGATGCGCCAACGAGCAGACTCGCAGCCACGAAGACGGTCATACGCACGCGGCCGGTCTCCACTCCCAGGTCGAAAGCATCGCGCTCTCCTAACATCATCAGGTTGAGCGGGCGCGCATGCGCGACCAGCAAAGCCACGCCAACCAGGGCCACCACGAAAGTCAACGCTAAGGAACTCGTGGTCGCGCCCGACAGATCGCCCAGCAGCCAAAAAGTGAATGAGCGAATTCGGGTGGCGTCCATCAAAGCCGTTAAGAAAACGATCGCCGACGAAAGAAAAGTCGTCGCAATGACGCCGGCCAGGATTAGACGCTCGGGGGTCGCGCCCGTTCGGCCCCGCGCCAATTGGTAGACGAAGAGCGTGGCCAGCAGCGCGCCGGCAAACGCCAGCACCGGCCGGCTCCATTCATGCGCGCCGAAAAAAACCAGAGCCATCATCGTGCCCACCGCCGCGCCATTCGAAACCCCGAGCAGATATGGCTCGGCCAGCGGATTTCGCAGCAGCGCTTGATACGCGGCTCCGGCTGCGGCCAGACACATTCCCACGACCCCGGCCAGCAGGATGCGCGGCAGACGAAGATCAAAAAGGATCGCGTGTTGTTCGGGAGAAAGGCCGCAGCCGGACGCGCCAGTCAAAGCGCACAGTGAACTTCTCAACGGCAGATTTTGACTACCGACCAACGATGCAACGATTGTGATCGCGATGAGCAGTACGAAGAGTCCCGCGCAAATGATCAGCGTGCGGCCCATTGATAAATTAATTTGCCTTGTATTTCGCAACTAACCCTTTCCAGGACTGCGGCTTTGCCGCCGCACAGTGCGGTAAGGCTTTGCCCTACCGGCAATTGTGTTTCTCTTTCGCGGCGAGGCTCAGTCTCGCCGCCGTCTCACAAAAACATCGACAGAACGGAAAGCCGAAGGCTTTCCGCAGTGTGCTGCGGCAGAGCCGCCAGACCGAACGCAGACAATTG
>DASWQK010000069.1:0-2573 GCA_036403735.1 Pyrinomonadaceae bacterium | reverse complement strand
ACCGTTTCGACGATCGATGCGAAGGAAGACAAGGGCAGCTCGCATATCTGGATGATCGGCTATGACGGCAAGAACGATCGGCAGATCACTTTCAGTAACGACAGCGAAGGCTCGCCGCGCTGGAGTCCAGACGGAAAATATCTGGCCTTCACTTCCTCGCGCTCGTCCGGAAAGCAAGGCGTCAGAGGCAGCCAGGTTTGGTTGCTAGATCGCAGCGGCGGCGAAGCTTATCAACTGACTGAGTTGAAAGGGCGACTGGCAGGTTTTGAATGGTCGCCTGATTCGAAACGTCTCGCGCTGCTGATTGGCGATCCCGATCCCGACGCGCCGGATCCGAGCGCCACGCCGGCGCCGGGCACACCGCCGAAGCCTCCGAAACCGATCGTCATCGATCGCTATCGCTACAAACAGGACGTGCAGGGATATTTATTATCGGGCCGGCACAGCTATATTTATCTCTACGACATCGCGACGAAAAAATTAGACCGGTTAACGAAGAGCAAATGGGACGAGTCGTCAGTTTCGTGGTCACCGGATGGAAGCACGATCGCTTTCATGAGTAATCATGCTGACGATCCCGATCGCGATCCGTCCGCGCAATTGTATGTCGCCGAAGCCAAACCCGGCGTAACTGAAAAGCTCCTGACCTCGCCTGATAATCGCGCCAGCCGTTCGCGTCCCGAGTGGAGTCCCGACGGAAAATGGATCGTGTTCCTTGAAGGCGACGAGAAGAAATACGGTGCTTACAGCATGGAGCATCTCATGATTGTTGCCGGCGATGGCTCCGCACCGCCGAAACGGGTTGCCTCGAGCGAGGCGCTCGACCGCGGAGTTTCACAGCCCCGCTGGAGCGACGATGGCAAGAACATCTACGCCGTCGTGACCGATGATATGTCTGTCTACGGCGCGCGCATTCCGGTCGGCGCGGGCAGCGCTGTTGCGATTACCGACAAACCGATCGTTTTAGGAACGCGTCATAGCGCGGGGCAATGCGCGGTGGTGATCTCGGGCGACGATAACCATCCCAGCGAGATTTATTCCGCCAGTGTCGCCGGCAGTAAATTGAAGTTCCAACCGCTTACCCATCAGAACGATGCGCTGATGGCCGAACTTCAGATTGGTCAGACTGAAGAAGTTAATTTTAAGAGCAAAGACGGCACGGACGTTCATGGCTTGCTGACTTATCCAGTCGGTTATGTGAAAGGAACCAGGGTGCCGTTCCTTTTGCGCATTCATGGTGGGCCAAACGGGCAGGACCAGCATTCGTTCAGCATTGAGCGCCAGGTCTTCGCCGCCAATGGCTACGCGGTGTTGGCAGTGAATTATCGCGGCAGTTCAGGACGCGGCCAAAAATATTCGCGATCAATTTTTGCTGACTGGGGACACTACGAAGTTGAAGATTTAGAAGCCGGCGTCGAACGCGTGATTGCGATGGGCGTCGCCGATCCCGATCGAATGGGCGTGGGCGGTTGGAGCTACGGCGGCATTTTGACCGATTACATGATCGCCACCGATTCGCGTTTCAAAGGCGCCACCAGTGGCGCGGGCACGGCCTTCACCGTCGCCTTCTACGGCACCGATCAATACATCATTCAGTACGATTACGAGATTGGCCCACCGTGGAATCCAAAATCCTGGGAAACCTATGTGAAGATCTCTTATCCATTCCTGCACGCCGATCGCATCAAGACCCCAACGCTTTTCTTAGGCGGTGAGCGTGACTTCAACGTTCCGGTGCAGGGCGGCCAGCAGATGTACCAGGCTTTGCGCAGTTTAGGGATTGAAACTCAACTCGTGATCTATCCAAATGAATTTCACGGCATCACGCGGCCCAGCTATGTGAAAGATCGATATGAAAGATATCTCGGTTGGTACGACAAGTATGTGAAGAAGAACGCGGCGCCGGTGAAGAGTGTGGCTGAGGGTGGCACGCCTTAACGCGCCGTTTCGTTTAGAGGCGGGCTACCGCGCGCCTTACCGACCTTGAGCCTCAATGAATTGAATGATGATTCTTGAGAGAAAGGCATTCAATCCAGCCTTTTCACAAGACTGAGCAACCTCAAGGTTAGTAACGTGGGCTTGCCCCCGCTGCAAAGTCGGAAAGCAATGTCTAAGACTCTTCTCTATCGCCTGTTTGGTGTCGGCAGAATGCCCGCGCAGTGGCGCACCTCGATCGAATCAGAAGGCGTCGTCTTGTTTGATGAAGGCATCGGCGGTTCGATCACTTACCGCGATTTCAGCGCGCCGGGGCGACGCTCATCCTGGCGAAAGGTGGCGTTCAGTGGCTCGATCGCTTTGACTAAAACTCGGCTGCTAGCGCTGCAGTATGCGAATCCGGCGATCAATGTTCCGCTCGATGACCCACGCCTTAAGCAGATGCAATTCTCGGTCGAAGGCGAAGACAAGTTATTGGTGGCATTCAACGCGAACCTGTTTCATAACGATTGGTCAGGCACGATTGAGTATCGCTTCCGCACTTCGCAGGCTCGAGAGTTTCTGAAAGGTTTGGGTAATGGTAGTGATGCAGCTTGATTCTCAAAGGATCTCATTCACACCGCGGCTTCAGCGCGGTG
>DASWQK010000068.1:0-8227 GCA_036403735.1 Pyrinomonadaceae bacterium | reverse complement strand
TCCTGCGAGACTTCAATCGAAACTCCGCGAGCGTTTGCGGCCGGTTGTACGATATCGATAGCCGCACTGATCACATTGAGGAGATCAACCGGCTGCACGTCGAGCTTTAGTTTTCCCCCGGCGATGCGGGATACATCTACCAGGTCTTCGATTAACTGCGCCTGCGCCCTGGCGTTGCGCTCGACTGTCTCCAGCGCACGAACTGACGTCTCGTGGTCGAGTCGGCCACTTCGGAGCATCGACAGCCAGCCCAGGATCGCTGTGAGCGGCGTTCGCAATTCATGAGAGAGCGTCGCGAGAAACTCATCCTTCAATCGGTTCGCTTCTTCCGCCTCGGTCCGCGCCGCCTGCTCGCTGACCAGCAGATGCTCGCGTTCTTCTTCGCCGCCTTTGCGTTCAAGGAACTGTCCAATCTGACTGCCGATGCCGCTAAAGGCCGCGAGCAAAGCCCTATCAGGTTCGCGAATTTCACGACTCAGGAACTCCATCACGCCCAGGAATTTTTCGCCGGACATGATCGGAAAAGCAAACGCCGCATGTAGCTGCACAGCTGATGCACTTTGCGCGCGCGTAAAATTCGCATCAGCCAACAGATCGGGAATCCAGACTGGACGCAGGTTGGCCCATACGCGGCCGGGCAAGCCAACCCCACGCGCGACGATAGTCTGCTCGGTCATCTTCTGGAAACTTCCCGGACCTACGCCATCGGGCGGCCAAACTTTGAAGCACTTCAAAACATTCGACCCATCATCGAGTCTCCACATTGCGCCGACTTCCCATTCAAAAGTGTTGCAGATTCGCTGAATGATGCGCGGCACGGCATCATCGAGCGCCGGCGCTTCAGCCAGGATGCGCGTGACTGAAAGCGAACCCGTGAGAAGACGTCCCGCGAGTTTTCGCTCAGTAACAATCGCCGCCAGAGCGAGCGCCGTGATCGCCAGGTTCGCGACATAAGCTTGCAGGAAAAGCAGCGCTTCATTCCGACCATAATCAACAAACCCGCCACGACCGTGAGTGGTTCCCCAAATCGCGATCGCCGAGAGTGGCAACATCGAAGTGGAGACGCCGCGCGGACCGAATCGAAATGCGGCCCACACCAGGAGCGGAATCGTCACGTGCCCCCATGGCCTGGGACCGCCTAATTGAAGCAGCAGGTTTGTATAAATCGTGATCGAGAACAGCGTCAGCAACACCAACAACATCACGAATTCCGTCCAGCGAATGGCGCTCCATTTTTCGATCGGTTTCTCAAGCCAGCTAAGTACCAGCGGCGTCACGATCAGCGCGCCCACGCCGTCGCCGGCCCACCACGTCAACCACAGTCGGCTAAAATCTCCCCAGTGCTCATGACCAGAGATGCAGAGCGACAGATTACCAATCGTGGCGGCGACCGCCGTGCTGATCACCGCGGCAAACACCACGAATTTCAAGACATCAAATGCGCGATTGAACGGATTGCGAGATTCAACAAAACGACTTAGCAGATAGACTGCGATAACCGCTTCCAAAGTATTGCCGACGGAAATCGCCGAAGCGGTGGCCAAAGAAACGTCGGTTAACAAGTAGTTCGCCGCGAGTGCGCCGAGAAAAACTCCGGGCGTCGCCCGATAGCCGAGCCATAACACGGCCGCGATGGCCAGGCCGGTTGGGGGCCAGACGGGCGTCACACTCACATTCAGGTAGGCGAGCGAGAGTCCGAGCTTAGCACCCAGAAAATAGACGATGGCCACGCCCGCGACTATCGCGACGTCTTTCAAAGTGAAAATGGTTTTGCGCTTGCTCAATCGATTAACTCACTGAAAACCAGAATGTAACCATTCGGATCCTTCACTTCGAATTCCCAATCGCCGTAAGGCTGCCGCCGCAGCGACAATTTGATTTCGACTCTGTCCCGGATAGCTTCGTAGAGTTCTTTCACGCCTTCCATGCGAATGTATGCATCCCACACGCCACCATCTCGCAATCGATGAAGGTCCGGCTTCTCATAACCGCGGAGTAACTGAAACATTATTTCGATTCCATCGCGGCAGACACTGGCAAAAACATAAGGAGGCTTTGCGGGGAACGGATACGAGGTGAAACCAAGTTCGGTTTCATACCAGCTTATCGTCGCGCCGACGTCAGCCACAAGAAAAGTCGGAACCGCACTGATAAGTTTGGACATCGGAGTTTCTTTCTTCTTAGACGAAAATCAGACCCCGCGGTTACATCTTTGCCGAATCACTCCTGCCCATGAAATCGGCCCTGGACTTCGGCCTAATCGCGAATCAAACTTCTCAGCTAAGAAATTCAAGGATGGGCCGGGATTGATGGCGACGAAAAGAATAATACCTTAGAATGCGTCTTCGAAATAAGATTTGAACCTCGGCGAAGTTTGCCATGACCATTTCAAGATTTTTATTGGCGCTCTTGCTCTCGATTGCCATTACCTTCGGGCTCGTAGCGAGTTATCTGTTGTATCCGATAATCGCAATGTTATTGAGTCAGGCAGCGCGTGACCCCGAAACCTCCGGCGCCGCGTTTGTCGTGAGCGGCATTCGTTCAAACACTATCTTAATCACCGAGGTTACAGTCTTCGCCATCGTCTTCGGACTCTTGTATCGCAGGAGAGTTAGTTAAGGCGGCCGCTAAAAATGCGCAGTAATAAACTGAAGGAACTCGCCGATAACCCGGCTTTTATCTCAGGCATTTACAACTATTGTGATCGTTGGTGTGAACGGTGCGCCTTCACCTCGCACTGTTTCTTGTATGCGACTGAACAGGCTGATCCGGACGCAAACGATCCCGAAATCCGTGACCTTGACAATGAAAAGTTCTGGCGAAAACTTCACGATATTTTTACCGACACGGCGATGATGATCTCGGAATGGGCTGCCGAAGCCGGCGTCGACCTGAACTCAGTCGATGTCACCGAAGAAATGGCCGAGCACGAGCGCGAAATGGAAGCGGCAGAGCAGGATGAGCTATCAGAGATGGCCCGTCATTACGCCATGACTGTCCAGAATTGGTTTCGCGACCAGTCCGTCACCGAGGAAGACGTGCATGACGACGCGATGAACGGCGCGGCGCCTGTTAACGATGACCTGACTGCGTTTGACGCGGCAGAAATCATTCAATGGTATCAATTCTTCATCGCGGTCAAACTTACGCGGGCACTGAGCCGTCCTGCTTCGGTCGATGAAAGCTCAGACGATGAAGGCGATCTATCGTTCGACTTTATGTCTGCTGACGAAACGGACGAAGATGAGTTAGTCGATTATGACGCCGTCATCTCCAGAGCGCATCGCATGGATTCAAATGGCTCAGCGAAGGTCGCACTGGTCGCAATCGATCGGTCAACTGCGGGCTGGGGTGCTTTACAGCTATCTCTTCCGGACAAAGCTCATACGATTAACCCGATCGTGTTGGAACTAGATCGTCTGCGTCGCTTAACCGAGAAGCGGTTTCCGCAGGCCAGAGACTTTATTAGACCAGGCCTGGATGAAGTACTTTCAGAATTTGTCAGCTAACTGAGTTGATGCCGTTGACGATGACAATCATAAAACTATTGGTTGCTTTGTTGCTTTCGCTGATCGTCACGCTCGTGATTTCGACTGTGTACGTCTTTTTTCCCCTGATAGTTGTCTTGCTGAAACACATGTGGGGTGGGTCGGACAGCTCAGGCGTCTCTTCAGTTAGCGGCGGCCTTCAGTCGAGTGCTTTTCTATTCATCGAACCGATTGCCTTTGTGATCATTTTCCTACTCTTGAACCGAAAGCAAACCGCATAATGAAAGGCAACATTCCCATCCCCGAACTCCCATTCGCCGAAGAAGTGTGGCTAATGGTCGCGGTGACGTCCGTGCGCGAGCGACGGACGCAACAGGGCAAACCGTTTCGCGATGCAACGGCGCGCAATGCCACCGGCAGTCTACCGCTGAAGATCTGGGCGGAAGTCCTCGAAGGCCGCGAAGATTTGCGGCCGGGCTTATGGGGTGTCACCGGCAAGCTCGAATCATTCCAGGATCGTACGCAGTTTGTAGTCTCGGAATACAAACCGATTTCCATCGAACAGTATCGCGAGTACCTTGGCTGTGATCCGCTGCTGCCGCGCGCATTCACTCTCGACATTGAGACGCTGGCGCTGCCCGGCTTCCGTGATCGCGTCGGACCAAAGCTCGAAAAGGATTTGAAGCTCGGTTACATGCGGATCGAGCAGCAGGAACGCTACCTCGAAGACATCGCCGCCGAAGAAGAACGCGTCTATCAACTCGGCAGTTTGAATGCGACGTCGGGAAGAATTCTTTCGATCGCCGTTCACGTCGGTCCGGTTCGCGGATTTGCCATCGAAGGGGTGACGAATAGTCAAAGCGAGCACGCGTTTGGAATCGACGAGGAGGGTAACGAACAGGATGAAGCGCAAGCGTTAAAAGATTTTCTGGCTTTGATGTCCGACTTCGACGTCGAGTGCGATTTAATTGTGGGCCACAATATCATCGGTTTCGATCTGCCGTTCATCTTCCAGCGATGTCTGGTCAATAACATTACCGTGAAGCCGTTTGTGGACCTCAGCGAATTTCGCGTTGCCGGAGTTTACGACACGATGCGCGGGTGGTGGCTCGGCGGGCGAAATCGCGTCGGGCTGGACGATATCGCCTGGGCCCTGGGAATTGAATCGAGCAAGACCGGAGAAGTCGAAGGGAGCAAAGTCTTCGATTTGTATCAAGCCGGCAAACTCGCCGAGATTCGCGAATACAATCTCAACGACGTGCGCGTGACGCGAACAGTTTACGAACGGATGGTGGCGTGCTTTGGAGGATGATTGAGTTCGGAGTTCCGCCTTCAGGCGGCCCGCGCGCGTAAATAGGCCGCCTAAAGGCGGGACTCCAAACTACACTTGCCACACTGTTTCATCTTTGCAACACTTCTGATAGACTGATTTTTCAATGAATAATCTGATTCCCACTCTTATCCTGCTGGCCGGCGCTGCACTCGGCGCGCTGATTACATGGTTAATTGTCAGTGCGCGGGCAAAGCGGGCCTTCACGGATGGCAAAGCAGAGAGCGCAACCCAAATTGCCACTTTGAATGAGCGCTTCGCGGCCAAAGAGCATGAACTGTCGAAGCTGCAACAGGCGTTGGACAAAGAGGGCGTCACCGGCGAAGCGTTGCGCATCGAGAATGCGCGTTTGAGCGCCGGCCTCGAAGGCGAACGTCGCGCTGCAGCCGAACGATCTGAATCCTTCAAACAGGCCGCTGAAGCTCTCTCAGAAAAATTCAAAGCGCTGTCGCGCGACGCGTTGAAAGACCACAATCAATCGTTTCTGGATCTGGCGCGCGCGACTTTGGAAAAATTTCAGGCGACTGCCAAAGGCGATCTGGATCAAAGACAACAAGCCATCGATCAAATGGTCAAGCCGTTAAAGGAATCACTCGAAAAGGTCGACGGAAAGATCGGCGAACTTGAAAAGGCCCGGGCCGGCGCTTATTCAGAATTACGCGAACAGGTGCGCGCGCTGGCTACCTCCCATCTCCAGCTTCAAAGCGAAACCGGAAATTTGGTGAAAGCCTTGCGCACGCCGCACATTCGCGGGCGCTGGGGTGAGATTCAACTGCGACGCGTCGTGGAACTCGCGGGCATGATTCAGTATTGCGACTTCACTGAACAGGAAACCGTAGTTACTGAGGACGCCCGTATTCGTCCGGACGTTATCGTGCGATTACCGGGTAACCGAACCATCGTCGTCGACGCGAAGGTTCCCTTCGAAGCTTTCTATCAATCGATCTCGGCAACCGATGATGACATTCGAATTGAATGTTTGAAAGAACACGCTCGCCTGGTGCGCGTACACATCGGCGCCCTCAGCAAGAAGTCATATTGGGAAACCGTCCAGCCCACGCCGGAGTTCGTGCTGCTTTTCTTACCCGGCGAGAACTTTTACAGCGCCGCGTTGGAGCAGGATCCAAAGTTGATCGAAGACGGCGTCAACCAGGGTGTGATTATTGCCACGCCGACGACGTTGATCGCACTGCTGAAGGCCGTCTCTTACGGTTGGCGCCAGGAGCAGATGGCCGCGAACGCGCATGAGGTAAGCAAACTCGGCAAGGACCTCTATGATCGCCTGCGAACTTTCACCAGCTATTTTGCCGACATCGGTAAAGGTCTGGATCGCGCGCTTGAGTCTTACAACAAAGGCGTTGGCTCGCTCGAAGCGCGAGTGTTGGTGACCGCGCGAAAATTCAAAGAGCGCGGTGCGATTGCCGGCGACGAAATCGAAACGGCAGAGCCCATCGACAAGTCGACGCGCGCGTTGACTCTCGACGAGGGCGGATTATTTCCGGAGTTGGTAGCGCCCCACCCTGACGAGCCGGACGATGATTTATTCCCGCTACTCAATTCGAAAAGCGCCGGTGCGGGTGAGAGATAGGCGTGTCAAAAGAAATCTGGTTAGGCCCAATCCTCGGAAATAATCGCGAGCGTCTGCTGGCGCGATGCGCTGAGTACCTCGCCGGCGGACAGGCCGATCGACTGCTTTACATCGCCGCCTCGCATCCACTGCTCGATCTCGTTACTGAAAAATTACTCGACGGAAAAGCCGCGCCTGGCGTGTGGGGCGAGTTTCCTGTCTATCTTTTCCGCGGGTTTATCAAAAGACTTCTGTCAGAAGCGATCGGGTCAGAAGCCCGACCGTCAGGGAGAGCAACGCCGAAAGCAACGCCCTCCCTCACGGTCGGGCTACTGCCCCGTGTCCCCATCGATCGCGAAGAGCTGCCTTTGCGCCTCAGCCTGATCTCGCAAATCATCAAACAGCTAAGCGCGCGCGGACAATTGAAAGCGATCAAACCGCTGGCGAATCGCAATGGTTGTGTTAACACAATCGGATCATTGATCGGCGAATTGCAGCGCGCGGGAAAGACGGCAAAGGAATTCACGCAGGTCGTAACAGAGCGTTCCGAGGAACACGCAGTCCAAATTCCAAAGGCCGAAGTCCAAAGTCCAAAATCTCAGCTCGATTTCGATCGCGACGTTGCTTTGATCTATGAGAAGTATTCAGCAGCGTTGGACCAAAACGGCTTGACCGATGCAGACGCTGATCAACTGGCGGCCTTGCATTTCGTGCGCGGCGATGTAGCACAAGTTGTTAACTTGCGTTCCAGTCGTGACAAAAGGGACGAGATTTCAATTCCCTGGCTGGAGCAGATCGATCTGTTGGTGCTGGATGGGTTCTTTGATTTCACGCCGGTGCAGGGTGAGATTTTGAAGTACCTGATCCCGCAAATGCCCAACGTGATCGTCAATCTGAATTACGATGAGCGAAACAAAGAAATCTTTCGACCGTTCGCGTCGACTATCGATCATCTGAAGTCGATTGCGCCGTTTGAGATCGAGACGAGCGAAGACTCAATCGCCACCAAAGATCAGACCTCGCGATTGCGCGCGAGGTTATTCAACGTAGCGCAGGTTGCAGTAGCGCAAGCTGCCAACTTGCGTGACGAACCAAACGAGCAATCGCAAATTAACAATTTGCGCTACGAGCTCTTCGAATGCTCGGACCGCGAACTTGAAATTCGATCGATCGCCAAAGAGATTAAGCGCCTGGTTCTGGTTGATAGCTACCAACTGTCAGACATCGCGCTGGTGGTGCGCGAGCGAGCTTCATATGCGGACACGATTGTGCGCGTGTTCGCGGACGAGTCGATTCCTTGTAATCTCGAGCGCCGGGTTGAAGCCAAAGATGTCCCGGCAGTGCGCGCATGCGGCAAACTCTTCCTGCTACTAAAAGAGTCGCAAGAGAGCGCCAGGAATCCAAGAGAGACCGATCTCGCTCATCTGATCAAGACCGATTACTTTCGTCCCGCCCAAGCGAATCTCGACGAACTTGCAAAAACGTTCGACGAAAAATATGCGTCATTGCTCAACGATGCGAACCAGCCGGATGAGTCAAACGAAAAGCTGCGCGCCGCGCTCGGCATCGGCAGCTGGAAACCGGATGATTTGGAAAATGTGATCGCGTACGTGGGCAGCGAATTGCGCGTCGACGCATGGAACGATCGGGCCCGGAAATTGATCAGGGTCTTCCCTTCCGCTCAGGCGGCGCAGACGCTGATCGCCGGTGATGAGTCAGACGATCCGGCGGCTACTGCTGAAGACGAAGCACCGCAGGAAGACGAAGCGGCAATCGACCGGCGCAAAAAACCTGCGCGCGTCCATCCCGCCGCCATCGCCTGGACGATTCTGGTGATGAATC
>DASWQK010000067.1:0-14283 GCA_036403735.1 Pyrinomonadaceae bacterium | reverse complement strand
CAGCAGCGCTGAAACTGCTATGAAGGTTTGCGCGTCAGTCGGTTTCACCTCGAATAGCAAACTGCTCATCAAGCGCGTCAACGCAAACGCTCCCGCCAACCCGATCGCCACACCCAGCGATGCCAGGACTAAGCCGTCCTTAAGAATTAATTTCAAGACCTGGTTTGTTTTTGCGCCCAGGGCCATGCGGACAGCGATCTCGTGTTTGCGCTGCGTGACGGCGTAACCCATCACGCCGTAGATGCCGATGGCTGCGAGTATTACCGCCAGGGCGCCGAACACGCCGACCAGAAGCATCGAGAAACGTTGTTGCGCGACTGAGGCCGAAAAGATTTCATCCATCGTCCGGGTATTTGTTACCGGGATGGTCGGGTCGACGGAATGGATCTGCGTTCGCGCGAGGGCGGCCAACGACATCGGATCACCATTGGTGCGGATGACGATCGACATGCCTCCGGTGGGAAGTTGAAGATGCGGAAGATACATCGCCGGTCTGGCGCCGGCACTTAGCGTCGACTGTTTGACGCTGGCGACGATGCCAACAATCTCGCGTGGCGACTTTTCAAAACCGACCGTGAGGCGTTGACCCAGCGGGTCTCCATCAGGCCAGTATCGATGAGCGAGCGCCTCATTAATAATGATCACTCCAGGAGCATCTTTGCCGTCGCGGTCACTAAACTGTCGTCCTCTCAGAAAAGGAATCTGGAGCGCCCGGAAGTAATCAGGAGTGACAACCGTGTAATCGGCTTCTGCTCGTTGATCGGCGGTGGGCCTGGGCCGGCCTTCGATAAACAGGTCGGTGCTTTCTTCGGCGCCCGTCAGCGGCAAACTCAGAACTGCTCCGGCGGCCGTCACGCCCGGCGAATGATTGAGCCGATCAAGGACTTGCTGAAAGAAGGCGGCTTGCTCCTGTTCGTTCGCATACTTTGATGAAGGCAGCGTCGGCAGCGAGACTTCCATGGTCAGTGTATGCGAGGGATCGAACCCGGGTTTTACATCTGTTAATCGAACGAAACTCTTGGTTAACAGCGCCGCGCCGATCATCAAGACAACCGCGAGCGAAACTTCAGAGACGATCAGAAAAGCGCGCAGCCGATTCTGGCGCAAGCCACCGGTCGTGCCTCTGGCGCTCTCTTTGAGTGATTCATTCAGATCAACGCGCGATGCCTGCAGCGCCGGGGCGAGACCGAACACGATGCCGGTGACAATCGAAGTCAGCAAAGCAAATCCCAGCACCCGAAGATCGACGTTGATCTCATGAATGCGCGGAACTTTTTCAGGAATCAAAGAGACGAGCATCGGCGTTCCCCAAATCGCCACCAGAAATCCGAGCAAGCCGCCGAGCAAAGACAGCAGCATGCTTTCGGTAAGTAGTTGCCTTAGTATTCGCAGCCGCCCGGCGCCGAGAGCGCCACGAATGGCCATCTCTTTCCGGCGCGACGACGCGCGGGCCAACAGGAGGTTCGCCACATTTGCGCACGCAATCAGCAGCACAAACGCGACCGTGGCCAGCAGCACCAGCAGCAGTCGCTGGATATTGCCCACCATCTGTTTCTGCAATGGGACCAGGTTGACGGTGTAACCAACCGTCCCGAGCGGCAGACTGGTTTCGATGGTCCGAAGTTCGTTTTCAGCTTGACTGATCGTAACCCCGGGCTTCAGCCGGCCAAGCAAAGCCTGGTTGAGACTTCCCTGGTTCGTCCGCTCCTGCTCGGTCATCGCGAGCGGCATCCAAATGTCGTTCTTCGTCGCGAACTGAAGACCCGGGATCATGTTGGCGCCGCCGGGAAACTCGAAGTCTCGCGGCATTACGCCGACCACCGTTATCGTACGGCCGTTCAGCGTCAAACTTTTTCCCAGGACGTTCTTGGCGCCGGCGAATTCTCTTTGCCAAAGACGATTGCTAATGATCGCGACTGGCGCCGCGCCCTCCTGGTCCTGCTCAGGCGTGAATTTTTGCCCGAGTGCTGGGCCGGCTCCCAACGCCTCAAAGAAATTTGCCGAAACACGCACGCCCTGCAACTGTTCCGGATCGCCTGCGTGCGTCAGTTGCCACGACCACTGCCGAAACGCCGCGAGTTCCTGAAACGTTTGTGCTTGCTTTACCAGACCAAGATAGTTGCCTGCGGACGAGGGGAATTTGTCTGCATTGCGCGCCAGCTTCGGAATGTAGCCCCACACCATTACGATGCGTTCCGGATCCTTGAATGGCAGAGGCCGCAGCAGGGTCGCGTTGACGACGCTAAAGATTGCGGTGTTGGCGCCAATGCCCAGCGCCAGAGTGATTACCGCAATCGAAGTAAAGCTCGGCCGCTTAATCAGACTGCGAATCCCGAAGCGAATGTCTTTTATTAATGTCTCCATAAGATCATTTCCAATTGCCCCGCGATCGACGGGGCAGTAGCCCGACCGTAAGGGAGGGCGTTCATTCGCGACGTTCACGCCCTCCCTTACGGTCGGGCTACTGCCGCGCAACCTTCACTCGTAACGAAGCGCGACCAACGGATCGACTTTGGTTGCGCGACGCGCTGGTACCAGGCATGCGAGCAGCGCCACGCCAATCAGGATCATCGCGATCACCGCAAACGTAATTGGATCCGTGGCGCTCACGCCGTAGAGCATTTGTGACAACAGTCGCGTCAGGCCCAACGCCGCGACCAGGCCCAGCGCCGTGCCGCTCAGCGCCATCTTCATTCCATGACTCAGGACCAACCTCAGGACATCCCGGCGTTGTGCGCCGAGCGCCAGGCGAATTCCCAGTTCGTGCGTGCGTTGGCCCACCAGATACGAGATGACTCCGTACAACCCCAGGCTCGCCAAAAGCAGCGCCGTCACCGCGAACGAGTCGAGCAGGATCATCATGAAACGTTGCTGGGCCAGCGAGGTCGCGATTACCTCATTCATGGTCTGCGGTCTCGAGATCACGTTCTGTTGGTTGTTGGTTTGAATTACTCGGCGAATCGAATCGAAAGGTGTTGATGGTCCGCCTGCGGAGCGGACGACTACGCCGATCCCTGACCAGCCAACCGGCACCTGGCGGAACGGTTCGTATAGTTGGGCTTGAAGAGACTGGCTTTCATCGGCATCGAGACTCCACTGTTTTACGTGACCAACCACGCCGACTATTTGCTGCGGGTCACCACCCTGAATTATCCGCTTGCCGATGGGATCGGCATCGCCAAAGTATTTCCGCGCGAACACATCATCAATCACCACCACTGGCTGAGATCGCGCGTCATCCTGATTGGAAAAAAATCGGCCTCGCTTGAGCGGGATACCCATCGCCGTCAGATACTGGGGCTCGACGCGGTAAACGAGTGTCATATTCATCTCGCTTTGACTCGCCGGCTTTGGTTGGCCTTCTATCCAAAAGAACGAATCGTCTTCACCGGCTAAAGGAATTGCTCCCGCTGAAAATGAAACCGCGCGTACACCGGGCGTGGCTGCGATTTGATCGCTCAGCTCGTCTAATGCAGCCTGAGTCGCTTCAGGTGTGGCCGTCTTCATCGACGGCGAAAGACTGAGTGCAAAGGTCAACACGTTGTCGGAACGAAATCCCGGATCGATTCGCCAGATTGCGTTGAGACTACGAATCATCAATCCCGCCCCAATCAAAAGCACCAGGGCCAATGCTATTTCGACGGTGACCAGCAGTCCCTGCGCCCGGCCCCGCGCACTACTGGTTCCGCGCGCGCCTTCTTTGAGAGTTTCGGAAAGATGCCGGCGCGATGTCTTAAGCGCCGGAGCCAGCCCCGTCAGAATACCGGCGAGCAATGAGAGCGATAACGTGAAGATCATCACGCGAGTGTCGAGGCGTATCTCAGAAGCTCGCGGCAAAGTGGCGGGCAGAACTGCAAGCGCGGCGTTGGTCGCCCAATTGGCTACCAGCAATCCGAGTCCGCCGCCAACTAAAGCAAGCAACAGACTCTCAACCAGAGATTGCCGGAGCAATCGCCATCGTCCCGCGCCGAGCGCTGCCCGAATTGTGAATTCGCGCATCCGGCTCGTCGAGCGAGCCAGCAAAAGGTTGCTGACATTAACGCACGCAATCAGCAGCACGAATCCGACAGCTCCAAGCAGCAGCCAAAGCGTGGGACCTGCACCGCCGATCATTCTTTCCTTAAGTGAAGAGATTTTCGCGTCGTTGCCACGGTTGCTTTCCGGATAGATCGTGGCAAGTTTGTTCATCACGCCGCTGAGATCGGTTTGTGCCTGGGCGATCGAGACACCGGGCTTGAGCCGGCCAAACCCGTGCAATCCCAAACCGGCGGTCCGGCTTTTAAGCGCTGGACTATTCCACTGGCCGATTGGAACAAAGACGTCGGTGCCGCGAAAGAGCGGGAAGCTCGCGGGCATGACTCCCACTATTGCGTAGCTCTTGTCATCCAGAGTCAGGCTCTTACTCAAAACATCTTTCGCCGATCCAAACTTGCGGTCCCAAAGATCCGCGCTGATGACCACGACCGGGCCTACACCCGGCTCATCTTCACCGGATGCGAAGGTCCGGCCCAATGCCGGCTTCACATCAAAGACGGTAAAGAAATCCGCGGTGACCAAACGGGCGCTGACGCGTTCGGCTTCGCCGGCTCCGATCAAACTGAAAGTGAATCCGCGCGAGAGGGCCATCGAAGCAAATGTTCGATTCTCTTTTTGCAGATCGCGAAAATTCGGATAGGTGAGCGCGCCATTCTCAAAATTTGGTTTGCTTTGATCGAGGGTCACCAACTGATCCGGTTGAGGGAAAGGCAGCGGATTAAGCAAGACTCCATTCACGATCGAAAAGAGCGCGATGTTGGCCCCGATGCCGAGCGCCAACGTCAACACGACTACCGCGGTGAAGCCCGGCGCTTTTGCCAGCGTCCGGATTCCGAGTCGCAAGTCTTGAAACATTTTGGACCTCGCCTTTCTGTTAAGCCCTCTCCCTTTGGGAGAGGGTTGGGTGAGGGCTTAAGCCACGCCGACCTAAACCCTCACCCCGGAAAAAAGCGTCACTCGTATCTGAGCGCCACCAGCGGATCGACCCGCGTTGCACGCCAGGCCGGGATGTAGCTGGCGACAAACGTGATCGCCAGCAAACCGATCGACACTGCGGCAAACGTCGTCCTGTCTGTGGCGGCCACGTCGAACAGCAGGGTTGAGATCACTCGCGTCAAACCAAATGATCCGGCCAGGCCCACACCGACCCCGGTGATGGCGAGCAGAACTCCCTGCCGTAAGATCAGCTTGAGCACGTCCGCGCGCTGTGCGCCGAGCGCCATTCGCACGCCAATCTCGTGCGTCCGTTGCAAAACCGAATAAGACATCACGCCATAGATTCCAACCGCGGCCATCACCAAAGCGACGACGGAAAAGATAGCCAGCAACAATGAATTGAATCGCGAGCGCGCGACCGATCTCGCCATCAGGCCGTTCATGGTTATCACTTCACCAATCGGCTGATCGGGATCGAGCTGATGAATTACGTTGCGCGCGGCCGCCGCGACGTTGGTGCTGTCCCCACGCGTGCGAATTGCGATCGTCATCGAGGAATAGACAAGCTCTGCGTGCGGCCAAAACGCCATCGGCTCTACTTCACTGTCCAGACCTTTGTGTTTGTTGTCGCCGACGATGCCGATGATTTCACTCGGCGGGTTTTCCTCTTTCATTTCAATCGTCACTCGTTGGCCGAGCGCGTCCTGACCCGGAAAATTTTCTCGGGCGAATGCTTCGTTGATGACCACGACATGACGCATCTCAACGGCTTCCTGCGCCGTGAAAAGACGTCCGCGCTTGAGCGGAATGCGCATGGTCTGAAAATAATTTGCGTCGGTTACGCAAACGCCGGTGCCAAGTTGCTGACCCGGCGCACGCTTCGGTTGGCCTTCGATTTCGATCCTGGTGCCGGAATGTGGCCCGTCGAATGGAAGCGTGTTAATCGCGCCCACCGATTCCACGCCGGGAATCGCGCGCATCTGATCCTCTGCTTGCTTGAAGAAACTGATCAACTTCGCATCGCTGTCATACTTCCGCGGCGGTAGGTTGACCCGAATCGTTAATAAATTGTTAGCATCGAAACCGGGTTCAACTGATTGCAGCCGGCTGAGACTTTTCATCAGCAAACCTGCGCCGACCAAAAGCACCAGCGCCAGGGCCACCTGGGCCACAACAAAAATACTTCTCACCCGATGCGCGCGCGTTCCACCTATTACATTCCGGCCGCCTTCTTTCAGTGGCTCATTCAGATCGAAGCGCGAGGCTTCGAAGGCCGGAATCAGGCCGAAGGCAATTCCGGTTAGCAGCGTCAGTCCAATCGTAAAAATCAACACCGGGAGATTAACCGCGGTGGTTCGTAGATCGATCAGTTCGGGCGGGCTGAGTGCGAGCAGCGCCTTCGTTCCCCACCACGCGAGTAGCAAACCAAGCAAGCCGCCGATGACCGACAGCAGCACACTTTCAGTCAAGAGTTGTCGCGCGATTCGCCAGCGGCTGGCGCCGAGACCGGCGCGCAAGGCAATCTCTCTTCTCCTCGAGGTAGCGCGCGCGAGCAGCAGGTTCGCAACGTTCGCGCACGCAATCAGCAAGACAAAGCCGACTGCGCCAAGCAGGATCAAAAGTGGTTTGCGGATCTCGCCGGTGAACTGAGTACGTAGCGGGACGACGGTCACGCCCCACTTGGTATTGAATTCCGGATACTGCTGCTCGAGCCGGCCGCCGATCATGTTCATCTCGTTCTGCGCCTGCTCGAAAGTAACACCGGGTTTTAGTCGCGCGACCGCGCGCGCGAATCGACCGCTGCGCCGGCGTAACTCGTTTGAGATTTGCCATGGCGACCAAATCTGCGGCGCGCGGCTCAACATCGATCCCTTCTGCACGTACCACCCTACGTCGGGGGGCAGGACCCCGATGATTTCGTTGGGCTGATTATTGAGGGTTAGCTTGCGGCCGATGATGTTTGGGTCGCCACCCAAACGTCTCTGCCAAAGATCGTAGCTGATCACGATGACCCGAGCCTGGCCCGGCTTGCCATCGTCAGGTGCAAACGCGCGTCCTTTGATCGGATTCACACCCAGCAGAGAAAACAGATTCGTGGTGGCAATCTGCGCGGGTACTTCTTCGGGCTCGCCGTCGCCGGTGAGATTTGCATTCTGATCAAAGAACGCAGCCATGTCGCTAAAGACGCTGTTCTGTTCTTTCCAATCAAAAAAGTTTCCCAGATTGATTACGTTCTGCCGATTGCCTTTTCCGCTCTGGCGGTTCTCCCAGACAATCGCCAGCCGGTCACCTTCCGCATAAGGGAGCGAGCGCAGCAGCACCGCATGGACCACACTGAAGATCGCGGTGTTGGCTCCGATGCCCAACGTCAAAGCAATAATCGCCACGAGCGTAAGTGCCGGACTCTTTACCAGCATCCGAAAGCCATAACGCAGATCCTGAATCAGACTTTGCATCAGTTCTCCCTTACTTAGTGCCGACTAAGCTTGACTGGAGCGCAACCGTCCCGGTTGCCGCTTTGTCCGGTTTAGTTGCGAGCGAGACGCTTGCGCTCCAGTCATCTCGGCAATCCGCAATATCTTCACTCGTATCGCAGCGCCACCAACGGATCGACTTTCGTCGCGCGTCGTGCCGGGAAGTAACATGCCAGCAGCGTAGTCACCATCACGCCCAACGCGACCGCGATCAGCGTCAACCAATCAGTCGGGTTCACGCCGAACAGCAGTGTTTTCATCCAACGAGTCAAAGCGATTGCTCCAGCTAACCCAACCGCCACGCCGATGATGCTGCGACCCATACCGCTGCGCAGCACCAACGTCAGGACGTCTCGCGTCTGGGCTCCGAGGGCCATGCGAATACCAATCTCCTGCGTTCTCTGCGTTACGTAGTAAGCCGTCACGCCATAAATTCCGATCATTGCCAGCAGCAATGCCGCGGCGGCAAACGCGCTCAGCAAAAGCATCGGCGCGCGTCGCGGCGCGACCGAGGTTGCCAGCACGTCGTTCATTGTTCGCACATTGAAAATGGGTATGCCTTTATCAATTTCATGAATCCGGTTTCTGATGGTCGAAGTCATACTTGCCGGATCGCCGCTGGTGCGAATCACAAAGGACATGCCCGACCAGGTCGAGTCCTGCGCGTAAGGCACATACATTTGCGGCGCCGGCTCATCAGCGAGCGAGGCTTTGGTTTCGCCGACGACTCCGACAATTTCGCGCGAAAACTTTTCGTCACGCCAAATCGCCATATGTCGTCCGATCGGATTCTGATTGGGCCAAAGTCTTCGAGCCATGGGCTCATTAATGATCACGACCTTCGGAGAATTGTCCGTGTCGCGGTCATCAAAAATGCGGCCGGCAATCAAGGGGATCTGCAGTGTGTGAAAGTATTCAGGAGAGGCTGACAGATAAGCTGCGTCTACGTTTTCTTCGGGAAGGGCGGGCCGGCCTTCCGGAATGACGCCGCGCCAGACATTAAAGCTGTCGCCGCCTAAAGGAAGACTCAGAACCATCCCAGCCGATCGCACTCCCGGCGTTGCTTTAAGCTGATCGATCGCCTGGCGGCAGAACTGATTGCGCTGTGCGCCGTCGCGTAACTTTCCCGGCGGGCCGGCCAGACGCAGCGTCAGAACATTTTCTGCGTTGAAGCCGGCATTTATCTCCCGCAAGCGAATGAAACTTCTGATGAGCAGCCCCGCACCCACCAGCAGGACGAACGACAGAGCAATTTCGGAAATCATCAGCAGGCCGCGAATCCGATTAGTGTGGCCGCCTACGTTTCCACGCGAGCTTTCCTTCAGGTTTTCCAATTGATCTACGCGCGAGCCCTGGACCGCGGGGATTAGACCAAAAATCAATCCCGTGAGCAGCGTGACGCCGACAGTAAAGATGAGTACGCGAGCATCGGGCCGAATCTCGTCAAAGCGTGGACTGTTGGCGGGACTGAGAGCGACGAGCAGCTTCGTCAACCAGAGACTCAGCAATAAACCGGTTACCCCACCGGCAATTGAAAGCAGTAAATTCTCAGTAAGAAGTTGGCGAATGATACGAACGCGACTGGCGCCGAGCGCGCTTCTCACGGCGATCTCTTTTTGTCTCGAACTCGCGCGCGCCAGCAGCAGATTGGCGATGTTGGCGCAGGCTATCAGCAAGACAAAAGCTACTGCACCCAACAGGAGCAACAGCGAGAGACGCACGCCGCCAACCAAACCCTCTTGCAAGGTCGTTACTTTGACTCCCCAGCCCGTATTCGTTTCGCTGTAGCTATTCGCGAGGCGTTGATTAATTATGTCCAGTTGTGCCTGAGCTTGTGGCACGCTCGCATCCGGCTTAATCCGCGCGATCACCTGGAGATAACGATTGTCGCGCGGGTCCTTGGCCGGGTCGATTGCCATTGGGAACCACAATTCGGATTGCTGCGGATAGTCGAGGCCCTGAGACAATACGCCGACAATCGTAATGCTCTTGCCGCCTATGGTTGCCGGCCGCCCAACGACGTTCCGGTCGCCACCGAAACGTCGTTGCCACAGTCCGTAGCCGATTACCGCGACATCGCCTTTTCCTGGCTGGGTGTCATCCGGTTGCAGCAGGCGGCCGCGTAGAGCCTGGAGGCGCAGCACGTTGAAGAAATCAGCAGTGACGAGAGCGCCACGAACACGCTCCGTTTCATCCCCGTTACTAATGATGAAACCGCCGGGGAAAAAACCGGCTATCTTTTCGAACACCTGATTCTGATTTTGCCAGTCGACAAAATCAGGGACGGACATGGCTGATTGCGTAATGCCTCGTGGCGGATTGACTCCCTCAAGCAACGCGACGCGATCCGATTCGGGATATTGCAATGGCCGCAGCAGGACTGTATTTACCACTGTGAACATGGCAGTATTCCCGCCGATGGCCAGCGCCAGCGTAGCAATCGAGATCAACGCGAACGCCGGTTGCTTCAGCAAGCTGCGAACGCCATAACGCAGATCTTTGATTAGGGTCTCCATGTTATTCGTACCTCAGAGCTACCAGTGGATCGACCTTCGTCGCGCGGCGAGCCGGAATCAATCCGGCTACAATCGCAACTACAAACAGAAAGAACGCAGCTCCTGCCAGTGAAAGTGGATCAGTCGGACTCAAGTGAAACAACATGGTCTGGGCGAATCGCGTGACGCCCCACACGAATGGCAGGCCTATTGCAATACCGACGCAGGCGAGCATCAAACATTCGCGCATTATCATCGTGAGCAGGTCGCGCGCTTGCGCGCCCAGCGCCATCCGAATTCCGATTTCATTTCGGCGGGTGGCAACGCCGTACGAGAGAATTCCATAAAGCCCCACGCTGGCCAGCAACAACGCGAGCAATCCAAAGAACCCAGACAGTGTCGCCACCAATCGATCAGGAATCAGCGACTCGCCGATCATGGTTTGGAAGTTTTGAAAACTGATCGTTATCTTTGGATTAGCTTCCGTCAGGACGTTGCGGATCGACGCAGCAATTTGACTTGCCGGCAGGCTCGAGCGAATCAGAAATTGACCGGCGGCATTCGGTTCCCTGTCCTGCGCCGTCGGCATGAATGCGATGGGACCAAAATCCTCGCGTAAATTTTCATACTTTGTGTCTTTGACCAGTCCGACGATCTCGTAAGAAGTCTCCGGTGCCCAGGGAGTCTTTTCTACCCAGTACCGTTGGCCGATTGGATTGCCGCCATGGAAGAGTTCGCGCGCGAATTTTTCGTTTACGATGGCGACCTTGCGCGAGGTTCTGCTGTCGTTGGTATCAAAGTCGCGCCCGGCCACCATTGGTGTGCCTAACGTCGCGAAGTACGAAGGGCTCACCCACGAGAAGGCGCAAGTGGTTCTGCGATCCCGCTCGTCCTCAGTCCAAACGTTGTTGCCAAGCGATCCGCCACTAAGCGGCACGATCTCCGTATCGGCTGCGGCTGTTACTCCGGGAATCGTCCTGAGCCGATCTAATAGCTGTGAGCGATAGGCGGCACGCTGCTCAACCGGCAAATTCAATCCACCAATGCCGGCCCGCGCGATCATGATTCCATCCTGATTGAATCCCGGATTGACGTTCGCGAGTTTGCCGAGGCTGCGGGTGAAAAGCAGTGCGCTCGCCACCAGTACGACCGACAGCGCGACCTGTAAGACGACCAGCGCCCGCCGCAAACTGAATCGCTCGCGACTGGCCGTTAGGCCACGGCCACTCGCTCTCATAGCAGCGGACGGCGCAACCCGCGTCGCTCGCAACGCCGGGGTCAGGCCAAACAAGATGCAGGTCGCACCCGCGATCGCCGTCGCGAATGCTATCAACCGCCAGTCAATCCCCAAGTCAAGAACAATTGCCTCTCCTGAGGTGCTGATGAAACTGACCAGCAAACGAGTCAGCGTCCGGGCCAGGATTGCGCCGGTGATGGTGCCGATACCGGCGAGCAAAAGACTCTCGGCCAATAATTGTCGAACGACCCGTGCGCGCGAAGCGCCGACTGCCTGGCGCACGGCCATTTCGCGTTCGCGCATGCTACCGCGCGCGAGTAAAAGGTTCGCCAGGTTCGCACAAGCGATCAGTAAGACCAATCCAGCGATCGAAAGAAGAAACCAGAGGGGCCGCTCATAGTGTTGCCGCAGCAACGAAAATCCGGCTGCTGCGGCCGTTGCTTGCAGCCTTTCATTGAGGTAATCCCTGACGCTAACCTCGGGGTAGTTGGACGGCAGCGTCGACTCAAACAGCGCAGGCGGCATAGATTGCAACTGGGCATTAGATTGCGCGATTGATTCACCGGACTTGAGACGGCCGGTGACCATCAACCACCAGATGGTTCCCGAATTAAGGCGACTGTTCTCGCCGCGCAGAATCGCGTCGGCGCAAATTGGCAGCGCAAAATCAAATGACTTTCCCACTTCCAGGCCAAAGAATTCCGGTGGCGTGACGCCGACTATCGAAAACGAATGACTTGCCAATGTCAGCTTGCGCTCCAGCACATCTGGCGCGCCGCCAAATTCCTTTTGCCAAAAACCGTGGCTAATCACGACGCCAGGTGCGCTACAGCCACGAACGTCATCGGCAGGATTCAGCATCCGGCCCATGAATGGTTTGACACCGAGCACGTTGAAGAATTCTCCGCTCACCCAAAGTGCTCTGCCGTCGCGGACCTCCCCACCTTCGGCCAAATTAATGTTGCCGGGACTCCACGCGAACATTCCGGCGAATGCCTGTTGCCGATCTCGCAATTGTTCCCAGAGCGGATTGGTAAGCGCGTTGTATCTATCGCTATAGCTGCCGCGCCTATTGTTCGGAGTAACTAAACCTAACTGGGCGAGCTGATGAGGGTCTCTGACCGGAAGCGTCTTCAGGCGCACGGCGTCGAGCAGTTGAAAGATCGCGGTGTTCGCGCCGATGCCCAGAGCCAGCGAGATTACTGCAGCCAAAGTGAAGCCGGGATTCTTGCGCAGCATGCGTCCGGCCAAACGAAAATCCTGAATTACTCCTATCATGTCCTTTGGTAAATCACCCTTTGTTATTCGTAACGCAACGCCACCATCGGATCGACTTTCGTCGCCCGCCGCGCAGGCACGTAGCAGGCGATGAATGCCACTGCGGCCAGGAGCATCGCTACGCCCGAAAACGTCAATGGATCTCTCGTTCCCACATCGAAGAGCAACGAACCGATGACTCGCGTCAGCGCGAACGCCCCGATCAAACCAATTCCCACGCCGATGACCACCAGGCCCATGCCCTGTCGCAACACGAGTCCCAGAACGTTCCACCGGCGAGCACCCAAAGCCATGCGCACACCGATCTCGCGCGTTCGTTGGCCCACCGAATAGGACATCACGCCGTAGATACCCACCGCTGAGAGCGCCAGGGCAAGTCCGGCGAACAAGACGAACAGCCCGGTGCGATAACGCGGCGCCGCAGTGGCTCGCCCCAGCCATTCATTCATTGTCCTCACTGTGGCAATCGGTTGATTCGGATCAATCGCCGCCAGCTCGCGACGGATCGCCGCAACTAATGCAGCGCGATCGCCTTGCGCGCGAATCACCACGTTCTCGCCTGATTCAAACGTCGGCATGTACATCGCGGGAAGGGCCGGCGCTGCCAGGGAACCATGACGAATATCGCCTACAATTCCGACGATTTCGAAAGGCTGATTGCCAAAGCCCATCACCAGGCGCTTGCCCAGCGGCTCTTCATTGGGAAAAGTTTGTTGCACCAGCGATTCGCTGACGATCAGGACCTTCGCGCCCTGGCGCACCTCCTGCGGAGTGAAATTGCGACCGCGGAGAAAAGGTATGTGCAAGGCGCGAAAGTAATCCTGATTTACGCGACGAAAATCGTCGTCGAACGCCTGGTCGGGAGCGCCCACCGCGCGACCGTCGACCGTGTAAGGCATGTCATTCGGCTGACCACTCAAAGGCAGTTCGCTGACCAGCCCGACGGTTTCCACCCCGGGTAACGCGCCAACGCGACTTTGAAATTGCGCCCAGAAACCAGATCGAATTTCCGGCGTGCCGTACTTCTTTTGCGGCAAATCTATCCGCATCGTGACGACGTTGCTCGAGTCGAAACCCGGATTGACGCTTTGCAATCGCATCAGGCTTCTAATCAACAAGCCCGCGCCCACCAGCAGCATCACCGCAACCGCGGTTTCGAGGATCACCAACAAGCTGCGCGTACGGTTACGCTGGCCACTCTCGCCGCTGCGTCCGCCGTCTTTCAGAGTTTCACTGAGATTCATTTTCATCGTCTGCAGGGTGGGAGCCAGACCGAACAGGAGCCCGGTGACTACGGAAGTTAGGAGCGTAAAGAACAGCACGGTGAGATCGATCTTCACCTGTGCAGTTGCGGGAATGTTGTCGCCACTGAGAGCGACCAGACCTTGCACGCCCCAGATCGCGAGCAGCATGCCGAGCGATCCTCCAAACAGGGCGAGCATGACGCTCTCAGTAACCAATTGTCGTGCGATTCGCAGCCGGCCCGCGCCGAGCGCCGTCCGCAGGGCAATCTCTCTCCGCCGCGACGCCGCATGGGCCATCAAGAGGTTCGCGACGTTTGCACACGCAATCAACAACACAAATCCAACGGCGCCCAAGAGAACGTACAAAGTTGATCTGACGTTGCCGACGATTTGTTCTTTCAGTGGAATCAGCCGCAGGTTCCACCCCGTATTGGTGTCGGGAAATGCAGCCTCCAAACGGCGCGCGACCATGTCAGTGTCGGCCTGCGCCTGCGCGAGCGACACTCCGGACTTCAACCTGCCAATCGGCCGGAGGAAATGCGCCTTACGCTGCTTTAAACCGGGCTCCGAATCAAAGGGGAGCG
>DASWQK010000066.1:0-2774 GCA_036403735.1 Pyrinomonadaceae bacterium | reverse complement strand
ACAGGGTTTGAAACGCCACGTACTTCGCTTGCGAGTTCGGCTCTACCTTCTCTAGTAGTTTTGCCAGCGGAAAACCGATCCACGGAATCACCATCGACCAGCCTTCGACGCAGCGCAGGCGATAGACACGTTCTTCTTGATCGATCTTCAGCAACTCGTCGAGATCGAATACCTTCGGTTTGTTCACCAAACCTTCAACTGCAACCGTCCAGGGTCTGCTGACGAACCCCTTTGCCGCAGACGCAACGGCGCCCTTTTCAGTCGAGAACTCGTAAAAGTTGTTGTAGTTGGTAATCGCTTCGAGGGGAGTCAGCGCTTCGGTGGTTTTGAATCCCGTGATCGCAGTGTCGGAGTTCGGCGCGTTCGATACCACCTCGATCTTCTGACCCTTGGGAATTTCGGCAGGCGGCGGATTCAGCTTACGATACAGAAAACCAGTGGCGGCAACCGATCCAGCCAGCGCCGCGCCGCGCATAAAGAACCGCCGATTCAAATAAGTCTTCTGATCGGTTATCTCGCCGGATTTGATTTGGCCGTCTTTCATAGAGTCCGAAATACAGTCCACGCTGATCTTATGCGATGTCAGTAGATCCGTACAACGCGCTGGCATTGCAGCTCACCTCAAGATTTTAATTCTGAGAGTCCGCGGAGCGGACGTCAGCATAAAGCCTGGGGCGTAACGTAAGCCCCAGGATCGCGTCAAGAAAAGCGATCAAGCCCGCGAAGTGGGCGGCAGCCGAATCATTCGACGAATGTTAAGCGGTACGGCTATCCACCCGCTTCGCGGGTTCAATTGACATTTCGCTACTTGACCTGGGGCTTACGCACCAGGCTTTATGGTGACATCCGCTCCGCGGACCGAAAACAGGGTGCTGCGTCAAGTATGTTGTCGCCCTTGAACGGCCGGGCTAAATTCAAACCGTCGCTACGCGCCATAGACTGAGAATTCAAATATCTCGGTCGACTTCCCTACCGGCTATAACTTAAGAGACAATCCAATACGTTCGCTCCAATGAATACGTGTTCGGTTCTGCAGCATTAGAGGAAACCCTCGAATGAAAGATTCTCTCAGTATCCCGCCTTCCGGTGCTCTGGATTTTTTGTCGCTCGGCGCAGTAGTGCACCGCCTCGATCCGGGGATCGTGCCCTTTCGCAAAGCGCGTGAATGCCAGCTCCACGTTAGCGGCGGAGAGTTCAATGTCGCTGCCAACCTGGCTGATTGTTTTCGGCTCAACACGGGCGTTGCCACCGCGATGGTCAAGTATCCAATCGGTGAACTGGTCGCGGAGCGCGTCAGGGCCATGGGGGTCAAACCGTTCTACAAGTGGTACGAGCACGACGGCGTCACGGGGCCCAACATCGCGACCGTATACAGCGATCGTGGTCACGGCGTCCGGCCTCCGGTTGTCTTCTATAATCGAGCGAACGAGGCAGCCGCGTTACTGAAGCCGGGCGACTTCAACTGGAACGAGATCTTTCGCGGCGGGGTGCGCTGGCTGCACAGCGGTGGGATTTTTGCTTCCCTCTCAGAAACAACCGCCGACTTGATCGTTGAAGGCATGCAGGCTGCCAAAGCGGCTGGTGCGGTCACGTCTTTCGATCTCAATTTTCGCGAGAAACTTTGGAAGCACAGAGGCGGCCAGGAGCGCGCCGTGCGAGTCTTCGATCGCATCGTGAAGAACGTCGACGTGCTGGTTGGCAATGAAGAGGATTTACAAAAAGGACTCGGCATCGCGGGACCTCACGTTGCCGCCGTCTCCAAACTTGATCCGGCATCATTCTTTGCGATGATTGATCGAGTCGTCGAAAAGCATCCGCAAATTCAGATTGTCGCCACGACCCTGCGCGAGGTTTACTCAACCACGCGGCACTGTTGGGGCGCGGTCGCCTGGGCCGGCGGCCAGCATCACGTTTCCATGACGTGCGACCTGGACGTGCATGATCGAGTGGGCGGCGGTGATGGTTTCGCGTCGGGCTTCTTCTATGGATTGTTGGCGGGTGAACCGCCGGAAGAAGCACTCAAGTTGGGCTGGGCGCACGGCGCGTTGCTGACGACTTTTCCCGGCGACACGACGATGTCGACTCTGGAAGAGGTCAGAGCTTTTGCCAAAGGTGGTTCGGCGCGCATTCAGCGCTGACGCAATCGAGCGGAAACAAATCTTATGAGCAGCAAAGCGGCGCCGGCAGTCATCGGAAGAGGCTCGCCGGATTCTGATCTTTCCTCAGTGGACCTGCGCGCTATTTTGGATCAGGCGCTTTTGCACGTCGCTCCGGGTGCGCGTGTACTCGCAATCATTCCTGACAAAACTCGTGACGACAATACGGATGTTCTCTTCCCTCTCGCTGCAGAGATTCTGTCCGTGCGTCAGGTCGCGCAATTCGACGCCCTCGTCGCCCAGGGCACGCACGTGCCGATGACTGACGACGAGAAGCGAACGAAGATTGGCGGAAACACATTGTCGGGACTCGGAGATATTTACGATCACCAATGGAATGTTCCTGAGCAACTCGCGACGATCGGCGAATTGAGTGCAGCCCGAGTTACGGAGCTGACGGGTGGACTGCTTACCGATGCAGTTTCGATTAATCTCAATCGCCGTCTGGGACCGGGGGTTTACGATACGATCATAATCTTCAGCTCCACTGTGCCGCATGAGGTGGCGGGTTTTGCCGGCGGCGCAAAATATCTTTTCCCCGGCGTGGCCGGTCCCGATCTCACTCACGCGACGCATTGGCTGGGCGCGCTGGCCAGCATTGAAAACGTGATCGGCCGC
>DASWQK010000065.1:0-6528 GCA_036403735.1 Pyrinomonadaceae bacterium | reverse complement strand
ACGACTTTCAACTCGATCCGGATCGATCACCAAATCACAAAAGATCAACATCTGACTTTTCGCGCTGGATATAACCCCAGCACGATTACCGGTATCCAGGTCGAATCGCAGAACCAGTCACTAGGCCAAAACGATTTCTCGCGCACCGGCATCCAGATACTGAAAGACTATTCATTTGTGGGGACGCTGGCTTCCACACTTTCAAGCCGCATGGTTAACGAGTTGCGCTTTAACTTCGGTGAACGGCGCGCCGTCTTCCGCTCGCAAAATCCGGATGCCGTTGCTTTCAATATTTCAGGAACAGCATTCATCGGCCGCGAACTCTTCTCGCCGGTCGTGCGCACAGAAACGCGTTACGAATGGACCGACTCGCTGAACATCGTCGCCGGTCATCACACCTTCAAGTTCGGCGGCGACTATGCCTCAGTGAATATCCCCTCGGCGATCTTCGAATTGAATTTTGCGGGGCTGTACAATTTCGGCGGCCTGGGCGCCAGTAACCTCGGCGCATTCCCCACAATTGGCGGCGTAGCCCCGCCGGATTTCACACCGGTGCAGCAATACGGCCTCGGCCTGCCAACCAATTACATTCAGGGTTTTGGCAATCCCGTCAGCAAAATCCGCAACAAACCGATCGCCTGGTTTGCTCAGGATTCATGGAAAATTGGAAAGCGCTTAACGCTGAATTACGGCGTACGCTACGATTACGAGCTGACCCAGCAAGTCGCACCCGTTGGATTAACTGATCCGCTTTCGGGAATTGTGCTGACGGCCAGCGACATGCTTGCCGCCCAGGACGCCGTCAACGTGCAGCAGGGAATTCCGCGCGATAAAAATAACTATGCGCCGCGCGTCGGATTCGCGTGGGACGTGATGGGCGATCAGAAGACCGTGATTCGCGCGGCTGCCGGAATTTTTTACGATCACCCGCTGCTCGCGATCGCCTTCAACTCAGACATCGCTGACGCCGCTCAACAGCAACAGGGGATCCTGACGCCGCAAGGTGGACCAGCGCCGACTGCTTTGCTGAACGCGACACAGGTATTCCAGGGCACAGTTTGCACGCCGGCAAGCGCGAACCCGCTATGTCCGGCCGGCTTTACTACGCCAGGTACAGCTGCCAGCGCCCAATATCAGTTTGGCCGCCAGCGCTTCAACGATCAGAAGTTCCCGGGCTTTGGACCAGTACTGCCGTTCACTTTGCACGTCAGCAAGAATTTCGAATATGCGTACGCCAACCAGGCGAACTTTACGATCGAGCGTCAGTTAACGAAGGACATGTCGATTTCCGGCAGTTACCTGTTCGTCGGCGCGCATCACCTGCCGCATCCGCTGGACATTAACGCGCCGCGTACGGATTTGCAGATTGCGAATTTCGTGCGTTGGGCCAATCGCAATCCCCTGAACCCGACTGAAGCAATCGCTTTTTCGATTCCGGCGACGGCACCAGGATCCACATTCGCGAACCCTATTACCGGCGAGACTTTCGCCGTGGTTCTCCCGGGACTTATCGCGCAGGGGCCGCGCGGACGGGTGATACAGGCCGCAGCAGCCAACTTCTTCCGCCCGTCGGCGCCGAACTACTTCCTCGTGCAGGCACTCACGGGACTTCCGCCGGCCACTTTTAACGCTCTCATCGCCGGCACGTTGCGGACGCCGGGTACTGTCTCGCCGTTCGGATCGATCAACGCCCAGGTGTCCGACGGCAATTCGAAGTACAACGCGATGAATTTGGATTTGAAGAAGCGCTTCTCGCACAACTTCCAGTTCCTGGCTTCTTATACCTGGTCGCATTCGATCGACGATTCGTCTGATCTGCAAACCTTGCTGCTGCCACAGGACAATCGCAACTTCCGCCAAGAGCGCGCCGATGCTTTGTTCGATCAGCGCCATCGATTCGTCTTCAGCGGCGTGTTAACCACCCCGCCGGGCTGGCGTCATGGCGACGGCGTGCACAAATTCTTGTCGGACTTTACGCTCGCGCCGATCTTCGAAATTTCTTCCGGTCGTCCTTTCAATATCCTGAGCAATCAGGACACGAATAACGATCAGTCGAACCAGACGGATCGACCGTCAGTGTCAGGTAGCGGATTGCTCTGTGTTCCCGGCACCGCTGGTTGCACACCGCTGATCACGAACGGCTCGTTCTCGACCGGCGATCTTTCGCGCAACATGGGCCTCACGCACCGGTTCATTTCGCTCGACATGCGTCTGAGCCGCACGGTGCGGTTTGGTGAGCGGGTGCGACTCGACATCATCGCGGAAGGCTTCAATCTCTTTAATCGCTTTAACGAGGCGTCCGCGTCGCCATTCATCGATGACGTGAATGCGTTTCGCCAGCGGGCGAGCAACGGCCATTACTACAGCCGCCCGACGGCGGCCTACGATCCGCGCCAGTTTCAATTTGGTTTGAAGCTGAATTTCTAAGAAGGCTAACGCTTCGTTAGTTTCTCTGGCCGGTGGGACTATGGTCGCGCCGGCCTTTTTGCCTGAAATGGTAAGCCCGGGGGGCGAACCCGAAATTGCTTTGCGGCATCCGAATATCGCCTCTGACTCTTCCCCGTATTTATCGCGTGCAAACCGACAGTTTGCGCTACACAATTTGAATATTCTGGTGCAAATCTGAAAGAATCCGTGCAATGAGAAATCGAATCCCCAGGTCTGGAAACTTCGCCATAGTCATCTCTGCTGCTGCCGCGATTTTAGCGGCGGCGATCTCGTTACAAGCGCAATCGTCGCGTCCGCGGCGCGTCGCCCCGGCGCCGACGCCGACGCCCGATACGCTTCTCGGCCCTCCGCCAAAGTCGTCGCCGGCGACCGACAAGAACGCGCCGCTGCTGGACGTGAAACCTGCCAAGCCGATCGGCGAAGCACCCGCATCCTCTTCTACCGACACGACACATGCCTTTCAACTTTTTCAGCAGAAGCAATACGCCCCGGCGGCAAAAGAGGCTAAGGCGATCGCGGCGATCGATCCAGCTAATGCTGAAGCATGGAAGCTCGCGGGATTTTCAGAGTTCTATCTGAAGCAATACGCAGAGGCGAGCGAGGACTTGCAGAAGGCGCTCGATTTGCAACGCAAGACTGATCAGGAGGATCCACACACAGTCGATGCGCTGGCGGAGAGCTACACGCTGGGCGAGAAATTCGATCTCGCGTTGCCACTGCTGGTGAAGATCACGACGCGCGCGGGCACGACGCCGGATGCCCAGTTTCTCTACTATCGCGGGTTGGCTGAATTCAAGACCGGCAAGGCTGACGATGCGGAAAAAACATTCAACGCCGCAGTGAAAGCTAATCCGAAGGATGCTGCTTCACTTTTGTACCTGGGCCAGATAGCTTTGGCTCGAAAGGATCTCGACACCGCAATCGCGAAACTTAATCGCGCGACAGTAAATGATCCGCGGCTGGCGTCGGCCTGGTACCTTTTGACGTCGGCTTACCTGCGGCGCGCGACATCAGCGACGGACGAGACCAAAGCCAGCGCCGATTACCTGGGCGCAATCCGTACCGGCGAAGCATTGACACGCCTGCGATCTGATGAAGAGGCGCTCGGGCTGTATGCCCGCGCCCTGATTGGCGCTCAGCAATATGCTCGCGCCGCAACTGTTCTGGAAAGTCCGGCCGCAACCGCTAACGTTTCCGGAATCACCCTCTACCTGCTCGGATTGTCATACTCGCGAGCAAATAATTTTCCGAAAGCGATCGCCGCGCTCGAGCGCGCTGTCGCGAAGACGCCTAACGATGTGAACTCATATCGCGAGTTGGGTTACGACTACGAGAAGACCAAGCAGTACCCCAAGGCGTTCACGACTTATCAGAAGGCCCTGACAATCGCGCCGGACGATGCTGATTTCAAGGAGGCGCTCGAGCGCATGCGCCCCTTTGCAAAATCCTAAGGGTGGATTAGCATCGTGGCCATGAAAAGAGCAATGAACCTGTTTCCCCGTTACGGCGTCATCGCGATAGCGTTTGTCTCCGCGCTGATATTCAGCTCAGCGCCGGCCCGCGGGGCCGCCTGGAATGGTATTGAGCCGCTGAAGACTCGTCGCGAGGAAGTGGTTAAGTTACTGGGCGCGCCGATCGGCGAGAGCCCGGACGGCGTGATGCGATTTAAGGTGATGGGAGGATCGGTTCAGGTCAGCTTTGTGAACGATAGATTTGTTACTGCAAAAAAGCTGCGGACGGAACTTGCGGGCACCGTCCTGGAAATCGTCCTGCAGCATGAGCACTCTTCGGACACACCGGAATCGTTGAAATTATTGAACAATCATGCGTTCGTCCGTGACGAGACCAAGACCTCGACGATCTTCAGAAACATGAAGGAAGGACTCATCTATACGTTCGTCGAAGGAATGCTCAGAACCACCAGATATACGTTCGCGGACGACCAATTGGCGAAAGCTCGCCGCTACTAAATCTATATCGTCTGGCAACTATTTTGGACGCGGACAGCGTCTTTGATTCATCATTCAGCCTCGCTTGAAGGACGGAGCTTAACTATGCATAAGAAACTTCGATCAACGTGTGCGTTTGCGTTTCTGCTTATCGTCGCAGCATGCGCCTTTGCGCAACGGCCGCGCACTGCGACGGGCCAGGACGCAGCCGACAATTCAACACCCATGGCTACGCCTCCGCTGGCTCCCGCATCTGTGAAGGCAAAGTATGAAGGCGGCGTGTTTGGATACAACAAGAAGATGGATGGGACCGTGAACTTCGACGACCAAAGTGGGCGATTTGTTTTTCGCGACGGTAAGGGAAAGGAAATTCTGTTCGTTCCTTATAAATCTATCTCCGGGGCATACGGCGACACCCACAAAGTGCAGCCGGCGGCCGCGACCGTGGCGGGCGCCGTCCCGTCGCTCTACGCACTGCCCGCCCGTTTTATCAAAACCAAAGTTCGATATCTCACGATTCAATACAGCGATCCCGATAGCAATGTTGCCGGCGTCACGAGCTTCAAGCTGGACAATAAAGACATTCTCGATTCGGTCCTGTTTACGCTGGCAGGAAAAGCGGGACTCGACAGACGCGGCGAGGTCTTTGTTCGGAAGAAATAGCAGCGGGAAGTTTCGACGTCACGCATCTTGCGCCGCGCATGGTCAGACCAATGTGGCTTAAGGTACAATCCTTCCTTCCAATGGACGAAATTTGTAGCAACGCTGAGCACTTGCTCAACTCCATCTTCGAGTCTGCGGGCTTTGATGTTCGGGCGACTGGTTCGGAGTCTGAGTTGGGTTGCACGCTGTCGATTCAAGGTAGTGATAGCGGACTATTATTGAATCAAGGCGGCGAATTACTGGATGCGCTTCAGCAAATTCTCAATCAGGCCTACGGCCGAAATTTGGCCAGAGGCCAACGCATCATTTGCGACGCTGATAACTATCGGGCCGCCAGAGAATCCGAGCTGCGCGCGATGGCTGAACATGCGGCACGCCAGGTACGTTCGAATTCCTCGCCATTTCTTTTTGGTCCTATGGACCCGAGCGAAAGACGAGTCATTCATTTGTCGCTGGCAAACGAAGCCGATCTAGTCACGGAATCGATCGGCGAAGGTCACGCCCGCCGCTTGCGGGTTACTTTGAAGCCAGCCTGACCTTTCTCAACTTCCCTTCCGGTAGTAACCTAAACAAACCGTGTTCGAACTGAACGATACGATCGTTGCGTTGGCTACGCCTCCCGGCCGCGGCGGGATTGGCGTCATTCGTCTCAGTGGACCAGGGTCTCTTCGAATCTTGCAGAAACTCGTCGCGGGCGACGACTTTCATCCTGAACCAAACGTTTTGACTCTCCGAAGTCTAATCGATCCAGCAACGAACGAAACTCTTGATCGAGCGTTGGTCTGTTATTTCAAGGCGCCCCACTCGTTCACCGGTGAAGATGTTGTTGAGTTGCATTGTCACGGTTCGCCGATCTTACTGCGCACGATCATCGATGTCGCCCTGACGCTGGACGCGCGGATGGCAACGCCCGGGGAATTCTCTTTGCGAGCCGTAGCAAACGGAAGAATGAAGTTAAGTGAGGCGGAAGCGATTCGTGATTTAGTGGACGCCCAAACTGATGCAGCAGCGCGTCAGGCGACGCGACAAATGAAGGGCGAGATCTCGCATGCGCTCCAGCCGCTCCAGGACGAGCTGCTGAAAATCATTGTTCGTCTCGAATCATCGCTTGAATTTGTCGAAGATGATTTGCCGCTGATTGAACAGGGCCAATTAGTCGCGTCGCTTCGTGACTTGCGCTCCGAATGCGACCGCATGGCCAGTACTTTCAGTCGCGGACGGCTGCTTCGCGACGGCATCCGCGTGACTTTGATTGGCCGACCTAACGTCGGTAAGTCGAGTCTATTCAATAGTTTACTGGGACACGGGCGAGCCATCGTCACTGACATTCCAGGGACTACTCGGGACTCGATAACGGAGTCGATGGGCCTGGACGGTGTACCGCTTATCGTAACCGACACTGCGGGGCTGCGAGTTTCGACCGATCAGATTGAAGCCATCGGCGTTGATAGAACCAGGCGAGAAGCCG
>DASWQK010000064.1:0-7535 GCA_036403735.1 Pyrinomonadaceae bacterium | reverse complement strand
ACCGCGATGGATTCCGGAAATCGGCACCACTACTTCATGATCGAATGGACGCAAAGGAGCAAGACCTTCGGTTGATAGTTGGCGCGCGACGTCGAGGTAATGGCTGTGAATCTTGAGGAACATTAGTACTAACAACGGTATCAAGGCCACCACCACCCACGCACCGTGGACAAACTTTGTGGCGATGAAAATGATCAGCACGACGCAGGTGGCGATAGCGCCCAAGCCGTTGACGACGAGAGACTTTCGCCAATGCGACTTCCGTTCGATCGCAGCCAAACTCAGGGCAGACCCGGCAACTGAGGCAGACCGACTGGTCGCAGGCCCTTTCGCCGCGTCGCGACCGGCTTGAATTGACTTACCTTCGCGCCACCAATGCACAACCATTCCTGCCTGCGACAGCGTAAAGGACAGAAACACGCCTACTGCATACAGAGGAATCAGGCGGCTGGTGTCACCTCGAAACGCCCACACCAACAATCCCGAGAAGGCTGCCAGCAAGATAATGCCATTCGAAAAAACCAGACGGTCGCCAAGATTGGCAAGTTGACGCGGCAGATAGCGGTCTCGAGCAAGTAAGGAAGACAAACGGGGAAAGCCGGCGAACGAAGTGTTGGCGGCGAGGATTAGGATCGCCGCAGTGGTTGCCTGCACCACATAATAAAACCATCCGAACCGGCCGGTGAAAACCACTCTGGCAATCTGAGATATGACCGTCTCATGCTCGCGCGGATGAACATGGAAGAAATAACTGAGGACACTCGCACCGAGAAACATCCCAATCAACAACGCCGCCATCCATGACAGGGTGGTCGCCGCATTTTTGGATTCGGGCTGCTTAAAAGCCTGAACCCCATTTGAGATTGCCTCGATGCCGGTCAGGGCAGCGCAGCCGTTGGCAAACGCTCCCAGCAATAAGAACAGATGCAAAGGTTGAGGGTGATAGCCCTCAGCGATTTTCAAGTCGGCGTCGTTGGCCACCACAGCCAACGTTGGATGCATATAAAAGCGGACCAGCCCATAAACAATCAGAAACAAAAAGCTCACGATGAAGGCATAGCTCGGGGCCGCGAATAGCGCACCTGCCTCGCGTACGCCACGTAGATTCGCGACAGTAATGAAAGCGATAAAAAAAAGACACAACAAGACTCGATAATTATGCAGTCCGGCAAAGCTGGTCCCCTCAGTCGCAGAGGTAATGGCTTCGACGCCGGCGGCCACAGAAACTGACACCGTAAGAATGTAATCGACGAGCAGCGACGCTCCTGCGACCAATCCTGGTATTGTGCCCAGGTTCTCCTTCGCCACGATGAAGGCGCCGCCTCCGGAAGGATACGCGTAGATAGTTTGACGGTAACTGATGGTTACGATCACGAGTAGCAGGCAGATCGCGATCGAAATCGGAACGACCTTGCCAAACGGATCGCCCTGGCCGACGAAGTACGCCGCTGCGAGCACGAGAAGTATCTGTTCAGTTGCGTACGCCGTGGAAGACAGCGCGTCTGACGCGAAGATCGCCAGGGCAGTTTTCTTGGTTAGCCGTTCGTGTGCTAAGCGTGCTGTCCTGATTGGGCTGCCAAGCAGTAAGCGCTTTAGAGAGGCCATTGTTTACGCACAATAGCGACGCGCGTTTCTCATCGCAGCGCTAAAAATGCCACAGCTTGGCTTTTCAACAATGCCAACTGTGGCAACGCCACTCGACGCGCGTGCTCGCTTTTTCTCGTTCCGAAAAAATTCGTACAGGATCGTGCTTGCCGTATCTTATTCCACTTCCTTCGAAAGTCAATCTGGCTGCAGCATGAAATGGATCATCGTGGGGTGAATGGGGATGGATGCGGGCGTGAAAAACGTCCTCTAAAAATAAAAGCGGGCGGGGCCCTCCCACAAGCCCCACCCTAAGGCCACGTGTCCTCACCCCACGCGACCACTTCGTCCACCGGGGAGGCGGACGCAGGGTGATTATGCACAAGTCACCGTTCTTATGCAACTGAAAGTATGATCTTTTTTTCATCAATTCTGTGTTCGCAAAAGCACAATTAGTTTTAGTAATAGCCACCATTAAGTTCGTTGTGGCAAGACAGATTCGATGGCGTGCAGAAGCACAATCACGACATCAGTTTCGGCGAGTGCATCCGTAGTTTTGAGTGCGACATAGTCGTTCGTTACATCGGTGATCACGCCTTCGTAAATGCCGCCAGAAATCGTCTTAATATTTACTGCGCCGCCTCTATACCTAATCAAAAGATTCTCGATGTGTTGATAATTCATCTCGTCGATTCCTCACTCTCGCGTCATCCTGTACGGATTGCTGGATCAGCGTCCAATTTCCAGGTAACGAAAAACAAACGATAACCATCCGGATCCTGCAAACTAACAAATCTGCCACCCCATCCCTCGTCGCGCGGATCGGTAACTTGAACATCACGCGCCTTCAACGTTTCGTGAAATGCATCTACGTCGCTCACGCCCAACACAAAATGTACCCCTCGCCCACGCTTCAGCATCGTTTCTATCTGCTGAACCAGAGTAATCCGCAAAGAGCCCGATCGTACTGATGCGATCGGAGGTTGCGCATCCATATTGTCTGATTCCAGGCTGAACCCCAGAACGTCGCGGTAGAATTCGACTGACTCTTCCAGGTTGTTGACCTCAAGGAAAACAAGATCGAGTCCGCTGATCATTTGACTCATTTCGATTGACTCAAACTGTAGTCAGGATTAAATAGACGCCATACCCGCCCCCGGCGACGACGAGCCAAAAAGCAACTTCCTGCACCGCGCGAAATCGTCGCACCGGATGACCCACGCTCAACGATTCACGAACGTTAGTCATCGTAGAATGCGCGATCATCACGCCGAAAAGAATTACGCCCGCTGCCAAAATTGAAAGCGGCCAAAGAAACCATAGTCCGTTAAAATGAACCAACAACAACAAGAGCAAGCCCAGCGCCAGGCACATCAGCGCGCTCAATAGTTGGCCGTACAATCCTACTTCGCGAGCCGCGGGTGCTGATCGAACAGCCGTAGTCGTGGTTGCCGGACCGCGTCGCCTTGCGTCGTATTGTTTACGCGCCGCTTCGTCGTGCAGGACACTATAGGCTTCATTCAGCGCCTTCATGTCCTCTTCCGCGCCACCGCGATCGGGGTGACTTTGGTGAGCCTGGCGCTTGTATAGACGCTCAATCTCACGCGGCGAAGCATCTTCGCTCGCGCCGAGGATCGCATAATAGTCAGGCGCCCGGTTCAAGTTAGGCTGCATTGTAGAGTCGCATGTTGCGGATAATCAATTGGTTCGAATCGCATCGTCAATTCGTTCACAACATGACAAGCACTCGGCCATGCCGGCGTAAGTGAAAACGCCTAGGTGTCTGAACCCGAATGCTGTTATTTTTGATTGGTCATGACTCAGTCATTTGCGCCCGGAGACGATTTGATTTTTCAACTCGAGAGCGGTTTCGGGTTGTTGCGCGTGATCGCAATTGACGAGCGCGAAGCCAGGCCAGTCTGGCATTTGATGGCTTATGAAGAATTGTTTCCGGATGTTGAGTCGGCGGAGAGTGCCCTCGCCGATCCGGCGTCGTTGCACGTCAGACAGGCGCACATGGCCCTAACCGACCGCGCTTTCGAGCGAACACCGGCCGCGCGTTTGGGCAATCGTCCAGTTACTAATGAGGAGTTCGCTGAATACGACAATTGGGTTAGAAGCAACGGCGTAGTGTCCGATCGTTCAGCGCTATTGATGTTGGGACTTCGATAAATGACGACCCTGCTAAAGAACAAAGGACTCACCGGTACCAGACAGGCTCGCCGCTTCGCGATCGTCGCGCTTTTTATCTGCCTGGCCGCGCTTTCCACCTTCGCGCAGCGCCGCGAGCGGCTGGTCGATTCATGGAAACCGATTCATTACGATGTGGACCTTACTTTCAACGATCAGTTAACGGAGATCGAAGCCCGCGCCGATATTTCTGTTGAAGTCCTCGCGCAAACACTGACGAACGTTGATCTCGATTTTGGTGACATGGCGATTGATTCTGTGCTGGTGTCGGGAACGGCAACCAAATTCGAGCGCACGCCTGAAATGCTCAACGTGATGCTGGCGTCGGCCGCAAAGCGCGGCGACAAATTCAAAGTCACGGTTAACTATCACGGCCATCCAAAGGATGGATTAATTTTCGCGAAAGACGCCGATGGAAAGATCGCCGCCACCGGCGACAACTGGCCAAATCGAGTTCACTACTGGATCCCGACTCTCGATCATCCATCGGCAAAAGCGACTATCACGTTTACAGTTTCGGCGCCCCAGCGTTACCAGGTTGTCGCCAATGGAAAGTTCATCACGCTCACGGGAAACGCGGCAACGTCGCACTGGAAATTTGAAGAAGCAAAACCCATCCCACCATATTGCATGATCGTCGCCGTTAATGAAGGCGCGATAATCAACTCGCCCGATCACGCAACCACCAATCTGCTTTACAACGTTCCGCAACGCGATGGTAATTACGCCCCGAAAGGTTTTTCGCCGGCGGCGCCGGCACTCGCCTTCTTTGGCCAAACCGTCGCGCCTTATCCTTACGAGAAACTCGCTCTGATTATTGGCGCCACGCAATTCGGCGGCATGGAAAACTCGAGCGCGATTGTCTTCCCCAGCGGCCTCTTCAGCGGAAGAACGAGCGACAAGATGAGCGACCGCTTCGATGTGCCAAAACGTCTTGAAGAAGTCGTGGCGCATGAGATCGCGCATCAGTGGTTTGGTGATTCAGTCACGGAATCGACCTGGGCTGACCTCTGGTTGAGCGAAGGGTTTGCGACTTACTTCGCCGGGCTGTTCGTTGAGAAGTACGACGGCGAAGATGCGTTTCGCGAATACATGCGCAACGCCGCGCAACGCTATTTCAATTACGAGAAGCAAACAAACAACCCAATTCACGACACAGCGACTATCAATTTAATGAAGCTGTTAAATCCGAACAACTATGAGAAGGGCGCCTGGGTCCTGCACATGTTGCGTTCGCAATTGGGTGACGAAGCTTTCTTCAAGGGTCTGCGCGACTACTACAATGCGCACGCGTCAGCGAACGCCTCGACTGAAGACTTGCGCAGCGCTCTGGAAAAATCTTCCGGTAAGAATCTAAAAGAGTTTTTTGCGCGGTGGGTCTATGGCACGGGACATCCGCAATACGAACTGGGTTGGCGTTGGCACGAGGGAACGAGCGTGGTCGTTCAACTGAATCAGTTGCAGGCGGGAGATGCGTTTCTCGATCCGGTACCGGTCGTGTTCACAGTAAATGGCAAGCAGGAACGCCGAACAATCGTGCCCACGGGCAAATCGACCAACGTATCTCTCCGGCTACCTGACAATCCTTCTGCTGCGATAATCGATCCGGGCGACACCCTCTTGAAAGAAATTGTCAGCGTCAAGCCTTAAATCCCTGCGCTCTTCACAAAAACGGGGTCAGGCCTTCGATTCTGCGATTCTCATTTGTCAGCACAGCAATACACATCCTTAATAAGCGCAGCCAATTCTCTCATATCGACATTATTACGCAGCTTGATTCTCGCAGCATCATGTCGCCGACTCACTGATCTGCTGCTCAGACCGCTAGTCTCCGACAAGAGCTTCAAACTGGCTCCCAATTGATACCCCGTCGCGATGAGCATCTCCCGCGCTAAAACCACGCGGGCATTCTTACATTTGCCAAGGAACTCTTTCCTCGGGATGCCGCAGCCTTTTTCAACCGCGGAGATCAGTCGACCGATCTCAAGCTCTCCAAACGTGATTTGATCACTATATCTCGCCTTTCGGTTTTGCTTTCACCAATGCGGTGGATGGTCGCATCAGAGCAAGTGCCCGACTCTTTGATAGCGGCGATTGTAATACTGACTATAGCCCGTCAATACCCTATGCATGATGCAACCAATCGTGTCAGTCTGTCTCTCAATCAATAAGTGAACGTGATTAGTCATCAGACAATAGGCGTAGAGAAAGAAAGGCAATTTGGTTTTTTGGACCGCCAGGAGCGAAAGGAATTTCTGATAATCGGATGGTGAGTGGAAAATCGGCCGGCGATTATTGCCTCGAGTGATTACATGATAGAGACCACCTTCGACTTCAGCGCGCGCTTTACGAGCCATGAGAGGGCGCATCCTAGGTTGCTTTGAACAGTCCGTCAATCGAACTGGCAAGGTAAAGATCTTGCATTAGCCGATTGACGATTGATAAAGCGAGCCTTGATTAAAGATACGAAACTCTTTTGCGGGCGGAAAGAAATGGGTTCTTGCCCCTCTGAGAATCGCAGAATCGAAGGCCTGATCCCCAGTCTTGAGTCTTCAGTCTTCACTCTGGTTTTTCCGGCTTTTTTGCCTAACGACGGTTCTATTTTGAACCTACTGACGGAAACTCTTGAAATCGACTGCGATCTGAAACCGCAAAGGTCCTTCAGACGGCGAGTTTCTTGGTTTCTGTTTCATAGAGCCTTCGAAGTTGATTCCACTCTCTGTTTTTCCTACGTAGCTCAGAGAGTAGTTTGAGGTGCCATCCGGCTTGAATTCGGGTGAAGCGCTGAAGCTTAGTGTCTCTTCAGCGGGGAGATCAAAGATCCGAAAGGACTCGAATTTACCATAACCGATATCCATATAAGAGATCGACTCGCCGGTCTTGTTTGAAACAGACAATTCATCACCGAATGGTTGTTGCGACCGGTCTCTACCAAGACGCACCACGTTTTCACGAACCCACTCGACGACTTGAAGTCCTTCACCCAAAGACACCTCATAATCATCGGAGCTGTCCGTTTCGTACGTCGCTATGATCTGCTGACCCTTGAAGTACTGAATTTTAAGGTGCTGGCGGTGTTCGAAAACCCCGGTTCTCGTGTTTGGGGTTAGTTCGATGCTGATTCGATAAGTTCCCTGAGGTGAAGTTTTGTCCACGGAGTGGCCCGGCGCGGTCCCGTATGAACCGCATGAATAGTAAAGCACCATCATAATAATCATAGTTGCCATAAAGCACTTGACCATGTCTTTACACTCTACGCAATCTGCGTTTGCCTCATTTATCACACAGGAGACTAAATATCCACGATCTAGCGGCTGGGCCTTTCACATTTCCCGCAAAAACCTGGCCTAGTAGATTGCCCACTGTCACCCCAGCATCGTCGTCTTCAAGCTCGGATTGTTTTTCCGCTATCCAGTCCTCGACAAGAGTGGTCGGCTTTACGCCTGTAATCACCCCTTTCGTCGGATCATATGGGTTGGAAAGAGTAATGTAACCTGCTTGCTTGAAGATCATTCCTTCATTCAATTGAGTGCGATCCTCCTCAAACTGAGCTTCGACGCGTTGGTTTCCGGTCTGACCAGACGGCCATTCCCACGGCTTAAGCTGAGCGTCACCTACAAGTTTGCCTCCTGCAACGCCAGCAATGTGAACCTTCGCGCCAGCATTTTGGCCGCCATTTATGTATTTTTGTTTAAATCCATCAAATGGCTCGTGTCCCGCCTGGGATTCTCCGTGAAGGACGTCGCTTGCCCAAAGCATCA
>DASWQK010000063.1:0-14779 GCA_036403735.1 Pyrinomonadaceae bacterium | reverse complement strand
TGCGCGGCGCGCGCGGGCACCGCGATCACGGCCACATCGATGTCCTGCTCGCGCACGACCTTCGCAATCTTGTTTACATTAAAGATCGGAATGCCGCTGCCGATGCGCTCGCCGACCTTTGACTCGTCGTTATCAAATAGCGCGACGACGGTGAAGTTTGAATTATCTAATCCGTTGTAATTTGCCAGCGCAGTTCCCAGACGCCCAGCGCCTACGATCCCGACGCGATGCGGTTTGTCCAGTCCGAGAATCTTAGTCAGGTCTGCGCGCAGATCTTCTATGTAATAGCCGGTGCCGCGTACGCCGAAGTCGCCAAAGTACCCGAGGTCTTTTCTTATCTGTGCGGAATTAAGATTAAATTGTTCGGCCAGCTCTTGCGACGAAACAGTTTCGATTCCGGCTGCCGCCAATTCATTAAGACAGCGCAAATACACGCTTAGGCGGTTAGTCGTCAGCTCAGAAATTTTTTCTCTCTTCATGGCGAGCGGGAAAAGTATAACGCTGATACGACTGAGCGAAAAGCGACGTGTTTGCGATTGAAAACATATTTACGCGATAATCCGCCGCGAGTTACACGTATCGTTCAATGAGCGGGGCAGTAGCCCGACCGTAAGGGAGGCTTAAAAGCGTCGTCAAGCCGCCGCACTCCAAAAATGATCGCACACTTATCAGGCACATTGCTTTCAAAGCAACCGACGGCGGCAATCATCGATGTCGGCGGAGTCGGCTATGAAGTCGCGATTCCCGTTTCGACTTTTTATGAGCTCGGCGAAAACGGATCGCCGGCGCAACTGCGCGTGTACACGCACGTCAGTCAGGACGCGATCCGGCTTTACGGATTCAAGACGGCGCGCGAACGCGAATTGTTTCTGCAATTGATTTCAGTGAGCGGCGTGGGGCCGGCATTAGCGATCAAGTTGCTGTCGGGAATGAACGCCGACGAAATGATCGCGGCGATTAGAACAAATAATCTGGTTCGGCTCGTGGCGATTCCCGGTGTGGGCCGCAAGACTGCCGAGCGCCTCGTTGTCGATCTGCGCGATAAAATTGCGGCGCTCTCGTCACCCGCATTGGAAGAAGAATTCGCGGCGAAGGCGGCGGCGTCCGGATCAGCTTCATCGCCTGACTCAATGCGGGACGATGCAATGTCGGCGCTCGCGAACCTCGGTTATCAGAGAGCGGCTGCGGAGAAAGCAATCAAGAACGCGATCGATGAAGGCGGCGAGCTTTCGGTCGAGGTGGTTTTGCGGCGCAGCCTGAGATCACTGGCGAAGACCTAACTAATTTGGAGTGCGGCGGCTTGACGCCGCTTTCGATCTTCTAATCCTTGAACCTCAAGTGTTTGGATCGCGTTTCAAAGGTGACAAAGCGGCGTCAAGCCACCGCACTCCAAAAGCGCGCTGCCAGTGAGTTGACCGAATCTCTCCCGGGATTCACAATCAAACTTCATGATGCCGAAAGCAACCAGAGCCGCCGAAACGTTGAATGCCACGCCAACTGATGAGGATCGTAAATTCGATCTGTCGCTGCGGCCCACTCACATATCGGAATATATCGGCCAGACCAAAGCCAAGGAAAATCTGCGCATCTACATCAAGGCCGCGACCAAGCGGCGCGAAGCTTTGGATCATGTACTGCTCACTGGTCCACCGGGATTAGGCAAGACCACGCTGGCGCACATCATCGCAAATGAAATGGGCGCGCAACTGCGTTCGACTTCCGGACCGGCGATCGAAAAGACGGGCGACATCGCTGCCTTACTAACGAATCTACAGGAAGGCGACGTGCTGTTCATCGATGAAATTCACCGGCTGTTGCCGGCGCTCGAAGAAAAACTTTATCCAGCGATGGAAGACTTCAGTCTGGATCTTTTGATTGGCCAGGGACCGGGAGCCCGCTCGATCAAGCTCGAGCTGCCGAAGTTTACCTTGATCGGAGCGACGACCCGCGCCGGATTGATCACGGCGCCGCTGCGCGGACGATTTGGAATCAATTTCCATTTGGATTTTTATCCGCACGAGGACTTGGAGACGATCTGCAAGCGTTCGGCCAGCATCTTGAATGTCGAGATTGACGAGGGCGGCGCGCACGAAATCGCCCGTCGAGCGCGCGGCACGCCGCGCATCGTGAACCGTCTGTTGCGTCGCGTGCGCGATTATGCTGATGTTGATTATGACGGACGCATCACGCATGAAGTGGCGAACGACGCGCTCAATCGGATGGAGGTTGATACGTACGGCCTCGATGAAATGGACCGAAAACTCTTGCTGACGATTATCGAGAAGTTTGAAGGCGGACCAGTTGGGGTGGGCACGCTGTCGGCGGCGATTCATGAAGAAAAAGACTCAATCGAAGAAATCATCGAGCCATACTTAATTCAAATTGGCTTCCTGAATCGCACGCCTCGCGGCCGCATGGCCACCCAACTCGCCTATCAACACTTTGCAGTCAAGAGCGAACAACAACGGCCGAGTTTGTTTGATTCGCAGTAATTATCGATTCGTTTAGACGCGGGCTACCGCCCGCGCAAATGGCGGGCAGTAGCCCGCCTCTAAACTATGAAACGCTTTTCACGTCATTCATTCGGAGTCAGAAACCGCTCGCCCTGGCGTCGGATGATTACGCATGCCGTGCATCAGTTTCATGAAAACGATCTGTTCACGTCGGCGGCGGCGATGAGCTATTTCGGTCTGATGACGTTGTTCCCGGCGCTCCTGTTGTTGCTCGCCCTGAGCAATCGAATTACGGCGGGCAGCCAGATGATTCAGCACATCGTCGACATCTATCCGGGATCAAGCAAGTTTCTCCACGAAACAATTAAGTCACTGGCGAACGTCAGCACCGGAGTGATGATCACCTGCGGCGTAATTGTGCTGTGGGCCGGCTCGTGGGTATTTGCGGTTGTCGAGCGCGCCCTGAATCGCGTCTGGGGCACCACTCATAGAACTTTTTTGCACGGGCGCGTACTCACTCTGGCGATGATTGGCGGGGTGGGTCTCCTGTTGATTGCGTCCGTGCTCGGCACATCGGTGCTCGTCTACTTGCAGGAGATCGCGGGTCGCATGTCGCCGAGACAATTGGAGCATTACCGTCTGCTTTCGTCTGTTGGCAGTTTGTTTTGGCAGATCGTTTTCGCGCTCGTCAGTCTGCTCGTGACGTTTACGCTATTCCTGATCGTTTATCGCTTCATGCCCAACGCTTACGTGACCGTGGGAAATTGTGTGCCGGGGGCGCTGATCGGTTCGCTCTTATGGGAAGCCGCGAAATACGTCTTCGCATGGGCCTTGAATTACTTTAATTACGAACAGATATACGGATCCGTCGGCGCCGTGGTCGCGGTCCTGACCTGGGGTTATGTCTCCAGCCTGGTTTTGCTTTTCGGCGCACAACTCACTGGCGTGTTTCATCGCGAGCACATGGAACATCCAATTCCCGCCCCGGGACTCAATGTCCCTTCAGCTTCATATACCTAGTTCGCCGCCTAACCCCGCAGATGAAGAAAACGATTTTTCTTTTGCTCTTGCTCCTACTAACAACTTCGGTTGTGCGTTCGCAGGAGCTCAATGAACGGCCGATGTATGGTGGAACTAAGAAGACACCGGAAATGGTTCGCATCGATAATGAATTTGTTGATTACATGGTGCGCACCTTCGGAAGTCGCGACAAAGCCGCAGATGACGCCATTCGAAGGGGTTTTGAATTCCTCGCAAATGCGGACTGGCGGATGGCGATGAAGCGATTCAATCAGGCTTGGTTGCTTTCGCCAGATAGACCCGAACTAATCTGGGGATTCGGTGCGGCGTTATCCTATGAGGGCAAATTCGAAGAGTCAGAATCCTATTTCCAAAAAGCGATCTCAGCAGCACCTAACAACGCCAGATTGATTACTGACTTTGGTTTTCTCTATCAGTTTTGGGCAACCAGAGGAACAAAGGACAAAACCGAGAAACTGAAACGCCTTGAACGTTCCATCGAGTTGTATGGGCAAGCCGCGCGTCTCGAGCCGAGCTATGAGCGCATTTATTTCGACTGGGCAGTGTCTCTATATTTCAACGCTGATTATGCGGGTGCCTGGCGAAAGATTAACGAAGCCGAAAAACTAGGCGGTAAATCAATTGACCGAAAGTTCGTAGCAGATCTAACGAAAAAAATGCGGCGACCGTAAGACCCAATCAGTGCAATCCGCAAACGCGGTTCAATCTCGAGCGCGAGCGTATTTAGCAATTTCTAAGCGCCCCCGCAATCGAGCCGCTAGCCAACTATCACGGATCACAACTCGATTACCACGCGGGCTCAATGAACATCTCCGATTTCGATTATCAACTTCCTGATGATTTGATCGCGCAGCAGCCACTGCCACAACGCGACGCATCGCGGATGTTGATACTTGATCGCGCAACGCAATCGTGGCGTGATTCCTATTTCAAGAACCTGCCGGGTGAACTCTCTGCGGGAGATGTGTTGGTAATCAACAACACCCGCGTTTTTCCCGCACGCCTGCGTGGAAATCGTGTTCCTTCAGGCGGGTCAATCGAGTTACTGCTCATACGTGAGACAGCACCAAAAACGTGGGAAGCTCTGGCGAGGCCTGCTCGCAGATTGCGTGTTGATGATGAACTCGAATTCGCAGGCGGAGCCTTGCGGGCTCACGTAACAGAATCTCGCGACAGCGGAATGCGTCTCATCAAGTTCGACACAGACGATAATCTGGACGACGTCATCGATCGAATAGGCGAGCCGCCTCTGCCACCTTATATCAAGAGTGATGGCCGCAAACTCTCCGACGACCAGAGCAGATATCAAACTGTCTACGCCGCCCAACGTGGAGCGATCGCCGCGCCTACCGCCGGTTTGCATTTCACGCCTTCGATTTTGGAGATATTAGAATCGCGCGGCGTGCGCATCCTCCAAATTACTCTGCATGTCGGTTACGGGACCTTCGAACCGGTGCGCGTCCGGGACGTTAGCGAACACCAGGTGGCTCCCGAACGATTTTCGATAGGCGAGACGGCTGCACACTTCATCAACAAAGCACGCTTGAACGGAAATAAGATTGTGGCCGTCGGTACGACGACCGCCCGAGCGCTCGAGTCGGCGGCTTCGCCTGCTGGTGAAGTGAAAGCGCAATCAGGACTGGCTTCGCTGACTATTGTTCCAGGGTATCAATTCCGTGTGGTAGACGGACTGCTGACAAACTTTCACTTGCCGCAATCCTCTTTGTTGCTGCTGGTGTCGGCGTTTGCCAAACGCGAATTTGTGTTGCGCGCTTATGAGCATGCCGTAAAAGCCCGCTATCGCTTTTATAGCTACGGCGACTGCATGTTGCTAATTTAACCGCCGGAAAAGATTGGAGGCTTGTAAACTGTATTGGGTAACAGGCTATAATCGCGGCCAAGCTTTTCGGCTCGCGCGAAGCAGTCTCTAATATGGCGGTCCTGAAAAAATTTCGACCACGTTGGTGGCTTAGCGGCCGTCAGTCGGAGTCTGCCGACGCACACGCTAACATCGCGCTGGTTCCGCCAATCAACGCGCGCTATGACGTGCGACCGCTGACCGTTTCGCAAATTGACGAATGCTGGCGACTGGATCAGCGCTGCTTTGTCGATGGTGAAGCGTACAGTCGCGACACGTTCGAGTACCTGTTGACCGCGCCCGAATCCGTTTCTTACCGGGTCGTGATGCAGAATAGCGCGATGGCGGGATTCGTTATCGGCTTATTGGAGCCGGACCATACCGGGCACATCACCACGATCGGAATTGCACCCGAGCACAGACGCCGGCGACTGGCGAGTTGTTTGATGGAAACGATTGAATCCGGTTTTCAGCGGCGCGACGTGCGAATTGTAAGATTGGAGGTTCGGGCCAGCAATGTCTCAGCCCAAAAGCTCTACTCAAGTCTCGGGTATTCCATAACTCAGCGGCTGCCCAAGTATTATTCGAACGGCGGCGACGGATTGTTGATGATAAAGTCGCTGTGAAGTCTTAAGCCTTCCGCAGTTCGGTCAGTACCTGCTTCGCCACCGCTTTCAAAGTATCAAAGACGCCTGCACCAGTAGAAGCCACAGCTTCAATCACCGGCTCTCCCTTTCGCTGCAATTCCGTAGTCAGCTCATCGGTTGGAATCACATTCGGCAGATCACGCTTGTTAAGCTGGAGCACGTACGGAAGCTTCATTAATTCGTATCCGTACGTGCGCAGGTTTTCTTCCAGGTTATAGAGCGATTCGATATTTGCGTCCATCCGCTCTTCCTGCGAGTCCGCTACGAAGACCACGCCATCGACGCCTTTCAGAATAAGTTTGCGCGAAGCTTCATAGAAGACCTGCCCGGGTACCGTGTACAAATGAAAACGCGTCTTGAAGCCGCGGACGGTGCCTAACTCCAACGGCATGAAGTCGAAGAATAGAGTTCGATCCGCCTCAGTGGCCAGACTGATCAGCTTTCCCCTCGCCTGCGCGGCGGTCGAATCGTAGATGAACTGAAGGTTGGTGGTCTTGCCGCACAATCCAGGGCCGTAGTAGACGATCTTGCAGTTAATCTCTCGCGATGCGTAGTTGATGAAAGTCATAGCGTCGGAAGCTGGTTATGCCGGAGAAAATAAACTATCGATTTCCTCATCCGTAATTCCGTTAAAAGGCAGTGAGCTGTTTGCGCGCGCGGCGGCCGATTCTTGTTCGATTTCTGCGAATACCCTAGCGAGTTCGTGTGAAAGCTGTTTTGAACGAAGCTTTACCAAACCCAAACTGGAACGATCATCAAAGACCACCAGCAGCAGGACACGGCCGATCACGCAAATGTGTATGCTTTCTTTTTCCCCTTCGTGAGAGAGCGTGGGGAATTCATTTTCACCGATGAGTTTTGCCATGCCACCGGTCGCCGCAACATTACCCGCTGCCAGGGACGCGAGACTGGTTGTATCAAGGTCTCCCAATTCACCGTGGACGGCGATCTGTTGGCCATCTTTGTCCACCAGCACAACCAAGCGGGCTGAGGAGTCCAAACGCAGCCGAGCCAGCAGCGCTTTGATATGGTGGAACCGCGATTCCAAAATTACCATTGGCGTGTTTGGCATGTCGGCCGGCTATACGGACTGGATTGAGGAAGCTGAAAAATGGTGCGGCGCCGTCCCGCCAGTTGGCGAACGGCGTAAGCCCTCGGTGCAGACGATCTCGAAATCCCAATAAATCGAGCGTCGCAGCTCATGAGTCACATTAACACGCGTCATCCAGACCTTCAAGTGTTTTTCTCAGGCTAACCATGTCTATAACAGTTGGACAAACGGAGTGCGGAGTCCGCAAACCCTAATCTTTCGTTGATTTAGCAGCAAACCTATGTTACTCTTTCCCGCTGTTTTAGCGGCGGTTTGTTCGAGGCCATTCGTCAACGCGAGGCAATTCGCGCATGAGAACTCCATTAGCTAAGAGTGTCAAAAAACTATCCCCTCGATCGTCGACTCGGCGTTCGATTAAGTCGTCATCAAAGGCGAAGCTAACCCGTCTGAAGCCGGCGACCAAAAGATCACCGGCCGGCAAGGCCCGGGCCCACAAAGCCACGAAGACGAAGGCGGTGAAGTCGAAGCTGAAACCGGCTTTGCACACCGTTAAGAAGGCGAAGCACGCCGCTATCTCGACGGTGAAAAAAGCATCGAAGGTGGCGCCGCGCTCAACAACCCGTAACCCGACGGCTAGCAAGACCAAGCCTGTGCACGCCAAGAACGTTCTGGTTCTCAGACGACCCGCGTCTGTCCTGCCTCCACCGCAACCAACACGCGACGAGGCTGCAGCTCTGAAAGCGTTTGAAGCTGCGCATCGAGAGTTTTCAAGGGGTCATTTTGCGGAAGCACGCACTCGCTTTCGTGCGCTTGTCGAAAAATATTCATCCGTGTCTGAAGTAGCCGCGCGGTCCCGCACATATCTTGCGGTTGCCGAGGCACGGCTGCGCACAGAACTTGCTCTTCCTCGCGATGCCGACTCGCTTTACGACCGCGGTGTGATCGAATTGAACAGAGGCGACTATGTTGCTGCTCAAGAACTTTTCGAGCGCGCGCTGAGACGTGAACCGGAAGCTGCGCACATTCACTACGGTCTCGCGGCCACACGTGCACGACTTGGGGCGATCGATACTGCGTTGAAGTCTCTCGAGCGCGCTTTGGATCTCCAACCAAGTCTACGCATCAGAGCGCAACGAGATCAGGATCTGAATCCACTCCGCAGCGATCCGGATTTCGAACAGTTGGTTTTCGCTTCCCGCGAGTAAATACTTCGCGTCTGATCCTGTCCGCCGATTCCAAACCGCTCAGATTTCGAGTATTATTCCTTCTCGAATTCACCGCTGCGTTTATCTCCGGAGCTAAAATAATTGCAGAATGCGAACGCTAACGGCAGCCTCAAGCTAGTCGCGATCGGCGGGGGCACCGGCCTGTCAACGATGTTGGCCGGCTTGAAGCACTTTGTAAACGCGCGTAGTGAGGAGATCTGGATCGATTCGTTGTCGGCCATTGTCACTGTGTCTGACGATGGCGGCAGTTCCGGCAGGCTGCGCGATGAATTGCAGATGTTGCCTCCGGGCGATATCCGCAACTGCATGATTGCGTTATCGGAAGATTCAACTCTCCTTGCTCGTCTGTTTCGGCATCGGTTCCGTGGATCGGGAGATCTTGGCGGGCATAGTTTCGGAAACCTCTTTCTCGCCGCACTAACCGACGTGACCGGAGACTTTGTGGAGGCGGTGCGCCTCTCTTCTGAAGTCCTGGCGAGCAAAGGGCATATCTTTCCGGCGACTATTAATGATGTGCGGCTGGTTGCTGAGTTGGAGGATGGGCGCGAGGTGCACGGCGAAACGCAGATAACCGCTGCTCGTTCGCGCATTCGTCGCTTACGACTTGTGCCCGACCAATGTCTGCCATTGCCCGAAGCGCTCGCCGCTATCAGAGCCGCAGACGTGATCACCATCGGACCTGGTTCGCTCTACACGAGCATCATTCCTAATCTGATAGTCTCAAGCGTAGCCGAGGCGATCGGCGATGCGGGCGCGACCAAAATCTTCATCGCGAATCTAATGACGCAGCCCGGTGAAACCGACGGTTATGGCTTTCGCGAACATCTCGCCACCGTTCGCCATTATGCGCCGCAGATCCATTTTGACTACACCGTAATTAATGATCGCGCGATTAGCAGTGAGCAAGCGAAAACATACGCCGCGGACGGCGCGGTTCAAGTCCTCATGGAAAAGACCACCGATGCGAATGCCTGCGATGCGGGAATCGAAGTCGTCTGCGCCGATTTGTTGGATGATGGCGAGATGGTGCGGCACAATTCCGAGCGGCTGGCTCGCGTCGTAATCGCCTGCGCCGCCGATGACCGGGCCAGGAAGCTCGCGCAGACTGACATGCTAACCGTAAACTGAACTCTTAATGCCGTCACCAACCGTCAACGTCCCCACCGCCGCACCGCTCGACGTGATCATACTCGCTGCTGGTCAGGGCACTCGCATGAAATCCGGACTGGCCAAGGTTCTGCACAAACTGGATGGCCGCCCGCTGGTTGCTCACGTTTGCCGCACCGCCGCAAAACTAAACCCGCGAAAGATTTATGTCGTCGTCGGTCATCAAGCTGACCGGGTTGAGGCCGCTGTCCTGGACGAATTAGGAAAGAACGACGCGGTATTCGTGCGCCAGGAAAAACAACGAGGCACGGGTGACGCGGTGCTCGCCGCGAGAGCCGCACTGGCAAATGCTGCTTCAACCGTCTTGATTCTTTCGGGCGATGTTCCGCTGGTGCGGTCCGAAACGCTGAAGAGCCTGATCGAAACTCACGCAAACGAAAAGTCAGCCTGCACGATTCTCACCATGAGAATGGAAAACCCGATGGGTTACGGTCGGGTGGTGCGCGATGACACGAATATATTTCGCAAGATTGTCGAGCAGAAAGACGCCAACGACGACGAGCGGCAGATTCGCGAAGTAAACTCGGGCATTTATTGCTTCGACAGCGAGAAACTTTTTACTGCATTAGAGGAAGTGCGGCCGTCGAACAGTCAAAGCGAATACTATCTGACCGATGTGCCGTCTATCTTGAAACGGACCAACGAACGCGTCAGTCTCTTTCAACACCTCGATGTTCGCGAAGTATCAGGAATTAACACCCGCGCTGAGTTGGCCGAGTTCGAAAACCTTATTCGTCGACGCACCATACGACGCTTGATGCTCGACGAAGGTGTAACTTTTATCGATCCGTCGCACGCTTACGTCAGCAGCGAAGCGCAAATTGGACGCGACTGCATTATTCATCCTGATGTTCATATCGAAGGGCCTTCCGTAATCGGAGAGGCAGGCGAGATTCATCAAGGCTCACGCATAGTCAACTCGCGGCTTGGTGATCGGGTTACGGTCAAGGACCATTGCCTGATTATCGATTCCGAAATCGCCAGCGACTGTTCAGTCGGGCCCTTCGCGCATTTGCGAATGAATGCGAAGCTGGAAGAACGCGCCGTCGTCGGCAACTTTGTCGAGGTAAAGAAGTCGACAATCGGCCGCGGATCCAAGGCGATGCACCTGACTTATTTGGGCGACGCCACGATCGGCGAGCGCACGAATATCGGCGCCGGAACTATCACGTGCAATTACGACGGCAAACACAAGCATCCTACGATCATCGAAGATAACGTGAGAATTGGATCGGACACGATGCTGGTTGCGCCGGTAACAGTTGGCAAAGGGTCGGTGACGGCCGCGGGCGCCGTGGTCACCGAAGATGTGCCGGCGAACACGCTCGTTGCGGGCGTGCCCGCAAAGGTCAAGAAGAAACTAACGGAAGATGGGAAGTAACGAACCGCTGACAGTCTTTTCTGCTCACCGCTCACTACTTACTAAATTATGTGTGGAATAGTTGGATACGTCGGAAAGAAACAGGTCGTGCCGCTAATTATTGACGGCCTGCGGAAGCTCGAATACCGCGGCTATGACTCGGCAGGTATCGCCGTTGTTGATGAGAATCATGTACTGAAGATCCAACGGGCTGAAGGCAAGCTGCGCAATCTTGAAGATGTGCTGCGTCACAAGCCCCTCGACGGAACCTACGGAGTGGGTCACACCCGCTGGGCCACGCACGGACGTCCGACCGAAGAGAATGCGCACCCTCATCGCGATTGCACCGGCCGCGTCGTCGTGGTGCACAACGGAATCATCGAAAACTATCTAAAACTAAAAGACGATCTGAGAGCGAAGGATCATCAGTTCGTCACCGAAACGGATACTGAAGTCGTTGCCCATCTGATCGAAGAACATCTGAAACAGGGGGACAGTTTCGAACTCGCCGTGCGTAACACGGTAAACGAGCTGACTGGGATCTTCGCGCTTTCAATAATCTGCGCAGACGAATCAGACACAATCATCTCGGCGCGGCTGGGTCCGCCGGTGGTCATCGGGATCGGCGACGGGGAATTTTTCGTTGCTTCGGACGTGCCGGCAATTCTGGAGCACACGCGCGATGTTTTCTTTCTCGGCGACGGTGAAATTGCCATCATGACCAGGGACGCTGTGCGCGTCACTGACTTTCAAGGGAGTCAGGTCGAGCCGGAACGGCAACGCATTACCTGGGACCCCATTCAGGCGGAAAAGGGCGGCTTCAAACATTTCATGCTCAAAGAGATTTACGAGCAGCCGCGCGCCGTTCGCGAAACTGTCGAAGGCCGCATCTCGCTCGATACCGGACGGGTATTTCTCGACGAGATGAAGAACCTCACTGAAAGTGATCTCAAAAACATAAACTCGATCAAGATTGCCGCATGCGGCACTTCATGGCACGCGGGCATTGCCGGCAAATACATGATCGAGCAACTCGCCCGCATCAATGTCGACGTGGATTACGCGTCCGAATTTCGTTATCGCGACCCGGTATTCGACGAGAACACTTTGCTGCTGGTGATTACGCAATCGGGCGAGACCGCCGACACGATCGCCGCACTTCGTGAAGTCAAAGAGCGCGGCGCCAGGGTCCTGGCGATTTGCAACGTGCAGGGCTCGATGATTACGCGCGAAGCTGACGGCACAATCCTGACGCACGCGGGACCTGAGATTGGCGTCGCCTCGACTAAGGCCTTTACGGCGCAGATGATCGCGCTTTACTTGTTTGCGTTGTATCTGGGCCAGCTGCGCGGAACGCTCACGCCCGAAGAAAGCAAGCAGCACGCGCAGCAACTCGCGGAACTGCCGGTCAAGATGGAGCACCTGCTCAACGAAGCGGACGCCATTGAAGACCTGGCGAAAGAATTCTTCCGCTGCACCGATTTTCTTTATCTCGGCCGCGGCATCAATTTCCCAATCGCTTTGGAAGGCGCGCTGAAACTAAAAGAGCTTTCCTACATTCACGCGGAAGGTTATCCGGCCGGCGAGATGAAGCACGGACCAAACGCTTTGATTGACGAGCGCTTACCCGTTTTGTTCATCAACACGCGCGAAGCCGGCAATCGATCGTCCGAGTTGCGCTATGAGAAAACCCATTCGAACATCGTGGAAGTAAAAGCTCGCGAAGGGATTGTGCTCTCGGTGCTAACCGAAGGCGATTCGATGTCGTCCGTCGTCTCCGATCACATCATCGAGATTCCCGCTTCGAGCGATCTGCTCTCGCCCATACTCTCGATCATTCCTTTACAACTGCTCGCTTATCACATCGCCGTGCGGCGAGGTTGTGACGTGGACCAGCCGCGGAATTTGGCAAAGTCGGTGACGGTTGAATGAGGGCCGATGAAGGACTATCACATCAATATTTTTCTTAGCCAGGAAGATGAAGGATACATCGCCGATATTCCCGACCTTGCAATGTGTTCCGCATTTGGAAGAACGCCTGCGGAAGCGTTGGCGGAAGTCGAGACCGCTAAGCAGGTCTGGCTGGAAGCCGCGCGCGCAGAGGGTAAACCAATTCCCGAACCAACCTATCGCCCGATTATTTATCAGCTGGCGTCATGAAATAGCCCGTGCTCAGTATTCTCTTCGAAACCGCCGGTACACGGCCCACGCAAACACACCCGGGATCACGAAAACAACCAGCATCACAAAGTTAATTCCTTCGATTTGTTCTTCGTAGATTGTTCCCAAAACATCGTGGAGCGTGGTTTGTTGCCGCAGGATGTTTCTCACGTAGTGCGCTTCGCCCAGGCCGAGCAAGACGAACCAAAGAATCGCAAAGACAAGACAAACGACGGAAATGGTTTTTCTGGTTGACGTGGTCATTGGCGAAGTTATGGACTTACCTTAATCTTTTCTGATCACTTGCCCGTCCTTCATTACAAATACCACTTGATTCATCGCCTTAATATCCTGGAGCGGATCGCCGTCAACCGCGATGATGTCGGCTATCTTTCCAGGTTGAACCGTTCCTATTTGGTTCGACAAACCGAGAAGTTCCGCGCCGTTGATCGTTCCGGCTTGCAAGGCTTCAAGCGGCTTCATCCCACCTCGGACCAGCGCGACGAATTCCCTGATGGCGAATTCAGGATCGTCATCATCGCCCAGCGCGATCTTCAGATGATGCTTCAACGCCAGGGTGAACGCGGGCTGTTGATACTTCAGAATGGCTTTTCCCTTTTCAAGCATCACGGGGTCCTGGCCGTTGGCCAGCCCGATCTCAACGCTCATCTGAAATGTGTTCAGCGTTGGAACTAGCCAGGTCCCTTTCCTGGCCATCAAGGCAGCGCCTTCTTCGTCCAACATTGTTCCATGCTCGATGGAATCCACGCCGGCCCTGACTGCGGCCTTGATTCCCTCCGTGCCTTCGGCGTGAGCCATGACGCGGCGGCGCGCTCGATGTGCCAGATCTACCGCCTTGGCCATCTGCTCTTCGCTCAACTCCTGCACGTTGAAGTCGCTCAGCGGATCACTGACTCCGCCGGTAGCCATTAGTTTTATCCAGTCAGCGCCGTATTTCAGATCCCGTCTAACGGCCACCGCAACTTCATCGACCGTGTCAGCGATGTTGGGACGGCGCGGCAGCGCGAAATCGGGCGCAAGTGAATCTGCATCGCCGTGTCCACCACTAACTGAAATCACACTGCCCGCGCAGATCAACCGTGGCCCTTGAATCAGCCCAGACTGAACGCTGTCGCGCAGGGCGAATTGACCGTAACCCGCATCGTACTCGCCAGCCTCACGCAAAGTTGTGAAACCTTCGCGCAAATAGGTCCGCAGGTTATGCACGCCCCACAATGCGCCCTGTGCCGAAGACATGCGCAAGACTGAGGCTGATGACTGATCCTTCCAGTTCAGAAGCAAGTGAACGTGAACATCAATCAGTCCGGGCAACACGGTTTGCCTGGACAAATCAATGATGGGAATGCCGTTCGGCGCAACGCTGCCAACATCAACTATTCTGTCCTTTTCAATCACGATGAAAACATTCGTCGCGACATTGCCGGTGCGGACATCGATGAGTCGGCCGGCCTTAATCGCCAAACGCGTGGGAGCGCTGCTGGGCAATGGCTGCTGAGCAGGCACACTGGTTCCGACCAGGAAAATGAAACCAAGTAGATAGATTTGTATTCTCATAAGCCTCGGCAGCATACCTTCAGAGATGACCATCCGCAATAAAGATTCATCTATAGCCTCGCAGTAGCATCTCAGATGATCGCTGCAACCAATTCTCTTTTGGATAATTCACGGAAGCGTCGATAACATGAAGCGTATAGGCGTGGCGCGACTTTGCTGATCGATTTTCGCGGCTCAGATGCGGAAGCAACGGGTGCAAAACGATCAGAGTTCCCTTCTTCACTTCTAAAGGTTGTAGCTT
>DASWQK010000062.1:0-10642 GCA_036403735.1 Pyrinomonadaceae bacterium | reverse complement strand
ATTCTCCGGCAGGCGGAGAATCGTCCGTAGTCAGTTGTCAGTTAGAGCTTGGATTTTAGAGCTTAGTTGTTAGAGCTTAGTTGTTAGTTGGCGTGTCCTAATTCGAAGTCCTAAAATCCAAGCTCTAAAATCGAAGCCCTAACTGACCACTGACAACTGACCACCGACATGCTCTTAGTAATCGACAACTACGATTCATTTACTTACAACCTGGTTCAGTATCTCGGTGAACTTGGTGAGCAAATCGAAGTGCGCCGAAACGACGAAATCTCTGTTGATGAGATCGAATCCAAGCTGCGGCCCCAGCGAATCGTAGTGTCTCCCGGCCCGGGAACGCCGGAAGACGCAGGCATTTCTATGGAAGTTATCAAGCGTTTCGGTGGCAGAGTCCCTGTCCTCGGTGTTTGTCTCGGGCATCAGTCCATCGGCCAGGTGTTTGGCGGCCGAGTCCTCCGCGCACCAAAACTTTTTCACGGTAAATCATCTCGGGTGCAGCACGATGACAAATCAATTTTCGCAGGTGTCGATCAGAATTTCAGCGCCGGCCGTTATCATTCGCTGATCGTGGAAGACTCAAGCCTGCCGGATTGTCTCGAAGTTTCCGCGCGGACTGAGGATGGAATAATTATGGGGTTGCGTCATCGCACGATGAAAATTGAAGGAGTGCAGTTTCATCCTGAGTCGATTATGACGGCGGAAGGAAAAAAGTTGCTGGCGAATTTTCTGAAGCTGTGAATAGACATCTTGCGAATCGTTTAGCGGGCGGACTTGTCCGCCCCATAGTTTCGAACGCCGGACAAGTCCGGCTTCTAAACAAAGCGCTTTCAACGCGGAGCTCTTGATGACTGGTACCAAATCCAACAACTTTCTGCCGCGCTTGATGCGTGATGAAAATCTTTCGCGCGCGGAAGCTGCGCAACTTCTCAACTGGTTGCTTGACGGCAGCGCAACTGACGCGCAGATCGCGGCCACGCTGATCGCGCTCAAGCGAAAAGGTGAAACTGTTGAGGAACTTGCCGGCCTGGCCCAGGGCATGCGCGCACATGCGACTCGGATCAATTGCGGTCATAAACATTTTATCGATACCGCGGGCACCGGTTCGAGTGCAGCGAAGACCTTCAATGTATCGACCGCGGCGTCATTTGTAATCGCGGGAGCGGGTCTGCCGGTGGCCAAGCACGGCAATCGCGCGGCCAGCAGCCGCTTCGGCAGCGCCGATGTCTTGACGGAACTGGGCGTCAACATTTCCGTGGTTTCTTCCGTTTCTGAAGCTTGTTTGAATGACATCGGAATCTGTTTCATGTTCGCCCCGCTTTATCATGGAGCCACCGCGCGCGTCGCTGGTATTCGACGAGAACTTGGCGTGCACACGACATTTAATTTGCTGGGGCCGCTGACGAATCCGGCGGGCGCGCCGAGGCAGATTGTGGGCGTGTGGAATCGCGATTTGCTTGAGCCGATGGCGCAGACACTGGCCGCTCTGGGAACTGAACACGCGTGGATCGTTTCTGGCGGCGACGGCCTGGATGAAATAACTATCGCTGATCAGACTTTTGTTGCTGAAGCAAGTAACGGTGAAATTCGTATGTTCGAGATCGGGCCGGAAGATTTCGGCTTAGCGCGCTGCGAAATAGCCGAGCTGCGATGTGACGATGCGGAAGCCAGCGCTTCGATGATCAAATCGGTGCTGTCCGGGGCGCGACGAGACGCCGCGCGAAATCTGGTGGTCGCAAATGCTGCCGCCGCATTGAAAGTTGGCGGCGTCGCTGAAGACTTGCGCGATGGGGCACAATTGGCTGAACAGAGCATCGATAGCGGTGCTGCCATGCGAAAACTTGAGAGTTTAATAGCTGCCACCAATACCGCCCGGGCAACAATGCAATGAGATCATGAGCCGGCTAGCCGAGATTATCGAGAAAAAGAGAGAGCGTCTCGCGATTTCAAAAACGCAGGCACACCTCGAAAAGATCCAATCGCTCGCGAGTGACGCGCGCCAGAGTGCTCCGCGACACGCTTTGCACGACGCGCTTATCCGTGATGATCGAATCAACATCATTGCTGAGTTCAAGCGCCGCTCACCATCAAAAGGGACCATCAATGGAGACGCCGATCCCGCGGCAGTCGCGCGCGTATACGAACGTGGCGGAGCTGCCGCGATCTCTGTCCTGACGGAAGAAGATTTCTTCAGTGGCTCATTGGATGATTTGCGTGCGGTGCGACGGCAGACGCCGCATCCCATCCTGCGCAAGGACTTCATCCTTGACGATTATCAGGTTTACGAGTCAGCCGCAGCAGGCGCCGACGCTCTGTTGCTGATCGTCGCTGCGCTGGACGACGACAGTTTGAGAAGTCTGCGAGAGTTGACGGAAGACGGATTGGCAATGGATGCGCTGGTCGAAGTGCACACGCGCGACGAAATGCGGCGAGCGATTTACTGTGGCGCGAACATTATCGGCGTCAACAATCGGAATCTGGCGACGTTTGAAGTCTCGCTGTCGACGTCGATCGAACTGGCGGCGGTCGCTTCGCCGGCGACCAGATTGATTAGCGAAAGCGGTATTGAATCGAGCGAGGACATCGATCGCCTTCGCGATGCGGGCTACCACGGATTTTTGATCGGCGAGACGCTGATGAGGGCCGCGGATCCTGAAACACTGCTGAAGGAGTTCACGCAAATACGCGCAGGCACAAGGACGTCGGCTTAATGGTCAAGATAAAAATTTGCGGCATCACGAATCTAGACGACGCCCGCTTGGCCGTCGAAGCCGGCGCTGATCTGTTGGGGTTTAATTTCTATCGCCCCAGTCCTCGATTCATTGAACCAGACGAAGCTCGAAAGATCATCGACGGTGTTGTGCGCGAAAGTGAAGTTATCGCCGTCGGAATCTTTGTCGATGAAACTCTGGAATCAGTAATAGAGACGGTGCGCGTTTCAGGTGTTGATGCCGTGCAACTTCACGGCGACGAATCTGTCGCTTATTGCGCTGACCTGAAATCCGCCTTGAACGGCATAACTATCATCAAGGCGCTGCGCGTTAGTGATTCGTTTCAGCCGCAGACTGCAACCGGTTACCCGGTTGATGCAATCATGCTCGACGCCTTTCACGATAGTCTTCGGGGCGGCACCGGAAAGACAATCGATTGGGAAATCGCGGAGAACACTCGAAACCTTGTGCCGCAGTTTTTTCTTTCCGGAGGCCTGTCGCCGGAAAATGTTGCCGAGGCAGTCGAGCGCGTGCAGCCTTATGCCGTCGATGCTTGCAGCCGGCTCGAATTGTCTCCCGGACGAAAAGATTCGTTGCGCGTGAAAGCGTTTGTTCGCGCGGCGCGCAACGGTTAGAGTGTTTTTCATAATTGATGGAAGCAGCCTCAATCATCTCGCCACCAGAACCAAAGATGCGGGCGAAGGAATCGCCGGCCAGTGAAGCTGCGTCAAGTCGCGCCCTGGCTGCCTTCGGTTTGCGCAAGTCATACGGCCGGCGGCGCGTCGTCGATGACGTCACTTTACACGTTGAGCCGGGCGAAGTTGTTGGTTTGCTTGGCGCCAACGGCGCAGGCAAGACGACGACGTTTTATATGATCATCGGCCTGGAGACACCGGAAGCCGGCAAGGTTCATCTGAGCGGCGAAGACGTAACGAAATTACCGATGTATCTGCGTGCGAGGCTTGGCCTCGGATATCTTCCGCAAGAGCCTTCGATCTTTCGTAAGATGACTGCCGCGGAAAATATTCTCGCAGTCCTGGAGACGACGGGATTGCGCCGGAGAGAACAGCGCAAACGCGTCGAAGAATTGCTTCAGGAATTCGGCATCGAACACGTGCGCAACACCCGCGGCGATTCATTGTCGGGCGGCGAGCGCCGGCGCACTGAAATTGCGCGCGCGCTCGCGACTGAGCCGCAGTTCATTCTGCTCGACGAACCTTTTGCCGGCATCGATCCAAAGGCCGTCGACGATATTCAAAGTGTGATTTTGTACCTGCGTGGCCGCGGCATTGGAATTTTGATTACCGATCACAATGTGCGCGAAACCCTCGGGGTCACCGACCGCGCCTACATCATGGCTGAAGGAAAAATATTTCGTTCGGGCGCGCCGCGCGACTTGACCGAGGACGCAGACGTGCGGCGTTTGTATCTCGGTGAAAAATTCCGAATGTAGAAAGTGAATTGGACCTAACAGGTGTCAGAGTAGCAACTTCAGTCGGGCTTTCATTCCTTAAAAACTTCCCGACTAAAGTTGGCGCTCTAACTATAGCCCGAGACGAAGAGACTGCCGAATGCCAATGCACGATCCGCGCACCTTGAGTTATAATCCCTCCGAGCGGTTAACCGCGAATTCTTCCCCGGCCACTTAAGCGAGAAATCATTGACGAATGTCAGTTAGGCTTACTACCAGTCTTTCCCAACGTCTCGTGCTGACGCCCCAGTTGCGCCAGCGCATCGAGATGTTGCAGATGACTACGCTTGAACTGTCTGAGTTGATTCAGCAGCAAATGACTGAGAATCCGGTGCTGGAGGAAGTTGCGACGCAGGAAGAAGCGCGCGAACTGGCAGAGAAGATTCTCGATCACATGGCGAGCGGTGGAGAGATTGAGAACTTTGATGCGCCACGCGTCGAAGCCAGCGCGCCGGAAATGGGCGAGCCGTCATCGAACGGTTCGGGCGACATTGAAGCGGATAGCTCTTTCTTACCGGAACACGATACTGAGTTTGCGGCGAATGCCGACGCCGAGGGAGCGAGCCTGGAAGCCGGCGAGGAACTTGCACCCGAAGCCTCGCGCGATCCTTTTGAAGAAGTTGATTTCGGCCGCGAGTTTCAGGACTACCTCGATCCCGGTTACAAGACGCAAGAGTTCGAGTACAAGGAAGATGCGCCGACCTTCGAACAATTCCTTACCAAAGCGCCGTCGTTGGGAGAACACCTCGAATGGCAATTGCACATGGATTCTCAGGAGGGTCCGGTTAGCGACGCGGCTGAAGTCGTGATCGGGAATTTGGATCCCGATGGGCGACTAACGGCTTCGAACGAAGAGATTTCAGCGCTGGGCGGTTGGTCAGAAGAAGTGGTCGAACAAGCGCGCGCGATCGTGATGCGCCTGGAACCTATCGGCTGTGGCGCGCGCGACGTGCGCGAATGTTTGATGGCCCAACTGGAAGCGCGCGGGGAAACTGATCGGTTGGCAACGCAGTTAATTCGCGATCATCTTCCTGAATTGCAGCAACATAAGCTGCCCCATCTCTCAAAACAGATAGGCGTCGGCATCGAAACCCTCGCGGCGGAGCTACAATTTATTCGCACGCTCGATCCATATCCTGGACGGCGCTACACATCGGAAGAGCCGATTCTAATCTCGCCGGAAATCTATATCGAAAAGCTGGATGAAAACGGCGAGTATGTGATCTACTTTGCGGACGATGGCAGCCCGCGCCTGCGCATCAATCCCACTTATCAGCAGATGCTGTCGCAGGGAACGACGACGAAAGAGACGCGCAACTTTATTAAGGAGAAGATGCGTTCGGCGGTCGATTTGCTGCGTAACATCGAACATCGCCGCCAGACGATCTATCGCGTTGTCGAATCGATCGTAAATCGGCAGAGAGAGTTTCTCGATAAAGGCGTCGAGTACATCAAGCCGATGATGTTGAAAGACATTGCCGAAGATATCGGGATGCATCTTTCGACTGTGTCGCGCGTGGTGAATCGCAAATACGCGCATACTCCGCAAGGGGTTATCGAACTGCGCCGCTTCTTCACGGAAGGGATGCTGAATGAAGAGGGCGAAGAGATTTCGACGCGAATTATTAAGCTAAAGATCAAAAAATTGATAGAAGAAGAAGACTCTCACAATCCGATTACGGACGATCAAGTGGTAAAAATATTGGTGAAGGACGGAATTAAACTATCGCGCCGAACGGTGGCCAAGTATCGCGATCAGATGCGTATTCCCGGCTCGCGTGAGCGAAAGGCCGTGGTCTAACCGGAACAAGTTGCGCGCTGCGAGGAGGGCAGAGAACAGAAATGACGTTTGAATACACAGGTCGTCACGTTGAAGTTACGCCCGCAATTCGTCGTCATGTTGAGGAACAATTCAACAAGCTGCAAGGGATTTTTAATGGGACGGATGTGCCGGTCCATGTGATTCTCGCCGTGGAAAAGAATCGACAGACAGGGGAAGTGATCGTGCACTGGCTGGATCATACTTTGACGGCGGCTGACACCAATGCGGACATGTATATGGCGCTTAGTCGCGCGATCGGCAAGATCGAAAAGCAGGCGCTCAAGCTCAAAAAGAAGATCATCGATCGCAAGCATACCGCTGTAAAGACTTCGGTTGCCGCACCTAATCCTGATGGTAATGTGAAAGCCGCGTCTGAGCCCGTGCGGATCATCAATGCCAGTCGTTACAATGTTAAGCCCATGACCGCCGAAGAGGCAGCTTTGGATCTTTCGTCGAAGCCTGACCATTTCATCGTATTTCGTGACGCTGATACCAGTCGCGTTGGAGTCTTATACAAAAGGCAGGATGGTAACTTCGGTTTGATTGAACCGTAATTTGTTCATCAGCAGAACCAAAAATGTAAAGGAGCAGCGCCGCTGGTGTTGCTCCTTTTTTTGGTCTTAGGTTCGCAGTCTCTCGACGATTCGATTAGACTGCACGCAGGATAGATCGTCGCATCGTGACCCCAAACAAGCAGCATCATCAAAACGCCCCGGATATTGTAATCATTACCGGCCTGAGCGGTTCCGGAATGTCATCTGCCGTTAACGCATTTGAGGATCTGGGATATTTCTGCGTCGACAACATGCCGCTGACATTGCTCCCGACGTTTGCGCGGCTGGTGCGCGCCGGCGATAACGAAAGAGGTCGCATTGATCGCGCGGCGCTGGTCATAAGCTTCCGCGAGGGACATTTTCTTGCCGAATTTTCCAAGCAGTTACGGGACCTGCGAAAACGTCTGACGGTCTCGGTCATGTTTTTTGAGGCATCTGATGAGATTCTCGCTCGTCGTTTTAGCGAGACGCGGCGTCCGCATCCGGCAGAGCGTGGCAAAGGACTGCCCGATGCAATTCGCGCCGAACGCAAAACGATGACTCCCGTGCGTGCGGTCGCCGACGAAGTTGTCGACACCTCAGATCACACAGTTCATTCTTTGCGCAAACTCATTCTCAACAGGTTTAGCGCCAGCGGAGAAGCCGGATCAATGCGCGTTGAGGTGTTGAGCTTCGGCCATCGATTCGGCACTCCTCGGGACATGGAGCTGCTGTTTGATGTGCGTCATTTACCGAACCCGTTCTTTGTTGATGAGATGAGATCGCTGACCGGCGCGGATCGGCGCGTCGTGAAGTACCTGAAAGATCAACCTGAGGTTGAGGAGACGCTGAGGCGGTTTGCGGATTTGTTGTACTACCTTCTGCCGCAGTATCAACGGGAAGGGAAGTCCTACGTAACCGTTGGCATCGGCTGTACCGGCGGCCGCCACCGCTCGGTCATGGTTGCTAACGAGCTGACCAAACGCTTGCGGCGCGCGGGCTTTGACGCACGCGCGATGCATCGAGATATTCGAAAGGCGAACGCTCATAAGGGCGAGGTTAGTTCAAAACGATCTCGGGAAGCTTAAAACATGAAAGTTATCGACGCGCAAAAACCCAAGTCGGATTCAATGCCTTCAATCGGCGGAGTGATTGTCACCCACGGACATCTCGCCAGCGAGTTCATTGCGGCCGCCGAAATGATTGTGGGGCGGCCCATGCCTCACGTCACACCGGCTTCGATTGATTGGCACGATGACATGGATGTGGCGCGGGCGGAATTGGAGCGGGCCATTGCTCGCGTCTCGCAGGGGCGAGGCGTGCTGCTCCTCACAGACATGTTCGGTGGCGCGCCAACTGACATTGCGTCGATGTTCCTCGACAATCCCGGCATCGAAGTCGTAACCGGCGTCAATCTTCCAATGATTCTGAAACTTGCGGACCACTCAGCAGATGATTCGCTGGCGGAGGTTTCCCGCCGAGTTCGTGAGGCGGGCAAGGAAGGAATTCATGTCGCCGGCGAATTGCTCACGCCGCCACCAAAGATGCCATAGGCAATTCTCGCGGCGCAAGAAAAATCTCTTCCGGTGCAATAAACAAGCCAAGTTTCTGAAAACTCGCCTCCTTCCGTCCTTTATGAAGAAAGGGAGGCCTGATGTCTTTTCGGGCGTACAAACATGTCGATTCGCGAGCCAGTGCCCGGCGCGCGATTGATGCTGCCCCGAGCGGATCGAGTGCTATGAAACGACTTCTTTCCATCGCTTTGCTGGCGATTATTCCCGCCATCGTCTCAGCGCAAACCCAAACCAGAGAGCGCTTGTCACCGGATCAACCGGTGCGGTCCGAATCGAATGGTGTGCGCGATCGAGTTGTGGGTCCCAAAGCTTCAAATCATGTGGACAGCCAGAAGTCTCAGCTTCTGCAAACGGGTGATGCTCCTTCGGCTGCCCAGAAAGACGCCCAGAGTTCTCAGCCGTTGTGGGGAAATACCTCAGTCATAGTTCGTCCGGAACAGCCGACCCGCGGGACTGTATCCGAAAAAGCAGCCAGCGCCGACGAATCGAAGACGCCTCGGAAGCTGGTGCAGCCGACGGTGCTTATTGCCGACAAGTCCGCATCTGCATCGACTCCGCGTGTTGCTGCTTCGACGTCCACGAGCAGTGCGTCATTCACTTATAAAGTGGGCGCCGGTGACGTCCTCGATATTCGTTTGCCGAACACCCCTGCGCGTGAATCGACGCTATTCACTGTCCTAAAAAATGGCACGGTCGAGTATCCGCTTGTTAATGGTCCAATTTCGGTTGAGGGATTGACGCCTGAGGAAATCGGCAGATTGTTAGCATCGCAAATCAAAGTGCTCAGGGCTTCGAAGGTAAATGTCAGCGTGCGTGACTATGAGAGTCACGGGATAGTAATCAGCGGCCTCGTAGATAGTCCCGGCAGGAAAACTTTAAGACGTGAAGCAATGCCTGTTTACGCCCTGCTGGCTGAAGCATCTGTGCGGTCGGAAGCAACCACCTTAACGATCGTCCACAACGGCAAAGAAGGTCCGGCCCTGGCTTTGAAAGATGATCAGGCGATGGCTGTGCTGGTGTTCGCAGGCGACATAGTCAGGATCAGTAGCAGCGATACTGCAACCAGGCAGTACGTTTACGTCGGCGGCAACCTTGTTTCTCCAGGAGAGAAATCATTTCGTCAGGGAATGACTTTGACGCAGGCCTTGTTGTCCGCGGGTGCAACTTCCGCGACCGCAAAGACGGTCAAGGTTGCGCGCCGAAACAGCAGCGGTTTTCTGTCAACCAGCGAATACGATCTGCGCTTGATCGAACAGGGCAAGATGCCGGATCCGTTGATCCAGGCTGGTGATCGGATTGAAGTCATTCGGGGAACTTAAGAATCCTCTTATATAATCTGCAATTCTTTTTGAGGGCGGCTACAACCGCCCTTTTTCTTTCTCGTCTCTGGTTGACAGGATCGACGTACGCGGTAAACTTCGTAGACTGTCTTACATGAACAATAAATCGCGCGCGCGCCTGATTCATCTTCTAATTTCAAAGTCGATGGCCGAAGCTTTGCTGATTACGGCAGTGGCTGTCGGTTTCTATTTCGCGACGACCAATCCCAATTTGCGTGGCGTATTGGATCAGGCTGACAACACGTCGATTACCGGATGGGCGGTTGATGAGTCGAATCCTGCCGCGCGCGTCGAGGTGCAACTGTTTATCGACGATAGATTTGCGGGCGACGCGATGGCCGATCAATATCGCCCCGACGTCCATCAAGCGAAGCGGGCGCCGGATGACTGGCACGGCTTTGCATTTACGACGCCGCAACTCTCAACCGGGGATCATCAGGCGGGCGTCTATGCCGTGCACACGAATGGTGCAGGAACGCGGCGCACACTACAGCTAATCGGGAAACCATATCGCTTTCGTATCGGCCAGTAATGACCACTGAATCTCAAGCACAGTCCTCGCTCTCGATAGATTCTGACCCGGGCGTTCCCAGCGACCGCGCGCTGGCGGCGTGGGAGATTGCCTCGCTGGTTTCGTCGGCGCTGATTGCTGAGTGGATCCTTTCTGCGTCCGCGGGACGCACCAGGCTAATCGTCGCCATACCCTTCGGGTTCGCGTTTTGGCTGGTTATCACTTCGCACTTCTTACGCAGAGAAAGCCTGCGTGACCTGGGATTTCGATTCGACAACTTTCTACGAGCTGCGAAACTTCTCGCGTTGCCAATGATTGTTGTGGCAGTTTTGTGCGTTGGTCTGGGCCTTATATTCGGGACGAGGCCCGACCTGCTACGCTGGCATCCGGAACGTCATATTGTTGGGCAGCTGGCGCTGGGCTTCGCGTGGGGCTTTGTGCAACAGTACGTCCTCCAGAGTTTCATCAACCGTCGCGCACAGATTGTTTGGCAGAAGGGTTTCCGCAGCGTCGTGCTGACTGCTTTTCTTTTCTCATTCCTCCATTTTCCGAACCCCTGGTTAATGCTCGTGACCTTTATCGGAGGACTTGTCTGGGCTTTCGTCTATCAGCGGGCCCCGAATCTGTTCGCTCTCGCCATATCGCATTCGTTAATGACGTGGGTGGTTGTCTCTACGCTCCCGATG
>DASWQK010000061.1:0-4552 GCA_036403735.1 Pyrinomonadaceae bacterium | reverse complement strand
CCCATTCCGGGCACGAGTCGATCCGCCATTTCAATAATCACTATCCGCGGCTCGCCGCGCAGAGCCCGCCGCTTCACTGCGTCGCGCAACAGCGCGGCCATCTTTGTCGACAACTCGACGCCGCTGGCGCCGCCGCCTACGACTGCAAAAGTGAGCGCGCTGCGCGTGTCCTGTGGCGCCGCATCCGGCTGGACATGATCGAGCGCTTCAGTCATTCGGCGTCGCAAATGATTTGCGTCGTGCAGCGAGCGAAACTGCAAAGTGAATTCCTCGGCTCCTTCGACTCCGGCATAGTTTGTTATCGCACCCGGCGAAAAAACCAGAATGTCGTAGGAAAGCTCTTTGTGATCGGCCAGACTGACAGTCCGGGCATTAAGATCGATGCCCATTACCTGGCCCCGGATGAACTTCGCTTGATTATCCAGCAGTTCCTTGCAGTCCGGCGCGATGTGCCACGCTTCCACCTCGCCGCTCAAATACTCATAGAGCATTGGCTTGAAGAGGAAGTGATCTTCTTCATTAATGAGGGTGATATCGCCCGTGCCGGCGAGATCGAGTGCCGTAAACAGGCCCCCAAACCCGCCGCCAATAATTAGAATCTTCGACTTGTCTTTGCCCATTTTTGACTCCGCCAATGGTAAGAACGCGCAAATGTTAGCAGACAAACACGGCGGTGGCACTCATGCCGGCGCCGACTGTCCCCGGCTGGACAGTCGCGTAACCGAAATGTTAACTTCACGTGCGTAATTCGACTTTTCGCGGTTTGTGCTGAATTCAGAGCCTTACTGCGGTCCAGGAGGGCCATTCTTAGCAGTGTCATTAGCAAGAGAAGCAAAAGAGAAAATCGTTACCGACTTTCGAGCGCACGATTCAGACACGGGGTCTCCCCCGGTTCAAATCGCCCTGTTGAGCCAGCGAATCAACGAACTAACAGAGCATTTCAAAACGCACAAGAAGGACCATCATTCGCGGCGAGGACTGCTAATGATGGTTCAGCAACGACGCAGTTTGCTCAATTATTTGAAAAAAATCGATATCCAGCGTTACCACGAAGTCGTGGGGAAACTTGGATTGCGGCGATAAGAAAAAATTTTACGACCAGAGAATCTTCGAACTCTCTCAGACAAGGCACGCGTTATCGAAGAGCTTGATCCGAGCCGAACGTGACGGTGATACAGGACACAAGACAACGCGGGCTGCCTTACAATATTAGAAGGCGGTAAGAGCTTCACGGCCAGGCTCTGCCGCCTTCTTTTTTATGTGGAGTGCGCTTACTTGTCAGCGCTTTTGAAAGCGGCGACAGGTCGCCGCACTCCAAATAATCGCAGCGGATGAGACGCTGCGTGCTGCAGGCGCTTCCCGCCTGCATCGTCAAAAGGAGACGAACTATAATGACAGTAAAGAAGTATTTGAAAGAATCGATCAGGGTTGGCGATCGGGACCTGACCGTAGAAGTTGGGCACGTCGCCAAACAAGCCGATGGATCATGCGTGATCCGTTACGGCGATACCATGGTTTTGTGCGCCGCTGTTGGCGCGCTGACACCGCGTGAAGGCATAGACTTTTTTCCGCTAACGGTTGAATACCGTGAAGCGAACTATGCCGCCGGCCGCATTCCCGGAAATTATTTTCGCCGGGAAGGACGGCCGAACGAAAAGGAAGTTTTGACCAGCCGCATGATCGACCGGCCTTGCCGGCCGTTGTTTACCGATGGTTACCGAAATGAAACACAAGTAATTGCTTCGGTGATTTCGGCTGATCCCGATAATAACCCGGACGTCATCGCGATTACTGGTGCGTCATGCGCGCTTTACCTCTCGGACATTCCCTTCTCGACTCCGATCGCCGGTGTGCGCATCGGCCTAATCGAAGGACGCTACGTCGTCAATCCAACTTACGATGAGATCCGTGATTCGCAGCTGAACCTGATTGTGGCCGGCACCGAAGAGGCAATCGTCATGGTTGAAGCCGGCGCCAAGGGAGTGACCGAAGCGATCATGGTTGAGGCCTTGATGCTTGCGCACAAGGAAATCAATCGGCTTTGCCGCTGGCAAAAGGAACTTTACAAAGCGCTGGAAATCGAGAAGCGCGCCGTTCAGCCGCCGGCTTTGAACGAGGAAATGGTTGGCGAAATCGAACGCAACTACGCGGAACGATTACGGGCCGCACTCGACACGACGGGCCAGGAAAAACGTGCCAGTTACGCCGCTGTCGATGCGTTGAAGAAAGAGGTTGTTGAAAGCTATCCGGAAGATCAGCCGGAGCAACGTCTGATGGCGAAGAAGGCGTTTGATCACTTAAAAGAAAAGATTTTCCGCGACGATATCTTAAATCGCCGTCGTCGACCGGATGGCCGCCGCTTTTCCGAAATTCGCGCAATCAATTGCGAGGTTGGCTGGCTGCCGAGAACTCACGGTTCAGCGCTGTTTACTCGCGGGGAAACTCAAGCATTAGTTACCGCGACGCTCGGCACCAAAGAAGACGAGCAGTTCATGGACGATCTTGAAAAGGGTGAGGTCAAACGCAAGTTCCTGCTGCACTACAACTTCCCGCAGTATTCGGTAGGCGAGGTGGGCAGGTTTGGTTCTTCCTCTCGCCGCGAGATCGGACACGGGGCACTCGCTCGACGAGCGCTGGAGGGCGCGCTGCCTGACGACACGGTATTCCCTTACACGATTCGCATCGTTTCGGACATCACTGAATCAAACGGATCGTCGTCGATGGCGAGTGTGTGCGGCGGAACTCTGGCGTTGTTGGACGCAGGCGTACCCATGAAAGCTCCGGTTGCCGGGGTGGCGATGGGGCTGGTCATGGAAGGCAACAAGTACGCGATCCTTTCGGACATCGCCGGCGCTGAAGATCATTACGGCGACATGGATTTCAAAGTGACCGGAACGCGTGAAGGCATCACTGCACTGCAGATGGACATTAAGATTGCCGGCGTGAATGCGCAGATCATGGCTGAGGCTCTGGAGCAGGCAAAGAAGGGCCGCTTGTTCATCCTCGACGTGATGGAGCAAACGCTGCCGGCCGCCCGCGAAGAAATCTCGCAGCACGCACCGCGCATTATCAAAATCAAGATCAATCCGGACAAGATTCGCGACGTCATTGGACCAGGCGGTAAAGTCATTCGCGCGCTGGTCGAAGAAACAGGCGCGAAAATTGACGTCGAAGATGATGGCACCGTTTCGATCGCAACCGCCGATAGCGCGGCCGCCGAAGCCGCCGTCGCTCGCATTCGCGGATTGACTGCAGAGGCGGAGATCGGCCAAACATATGTTGGCACGGTTAGCCGGATCGTAGACTTCGGAGCGTTTGTCGAGATCTTTCCGGGCACTGATGGCCTGCTTCACATTTCCGAAATCGCTGATCGCCGCATTCGCGACGTACGCGATGAGTTGAAGGAAGGCCAGCAGATAATGGTCAAGTGCATCGGCAAAGAAGGCAATAAGATTAAGCTTTCGCGCAAGGCTGTTCTGCACGATGAGAACCCTAACGCTGAAGCTGCGACAAATCAGGATTAGCTTCGATTCCTGCGCGGGCGATGCTGAAGCATCGCCCGCTTTTTCCGCCCAATAAACGCGCTAAATCCTTTTCTGAAACTGGAATACCCTCCACATTAGCTCTGTTTCCCTAACAGGTAAAACAAGCCATACAAGTCTTTAAGGCTTGTGCCCACAGCAGGCTTTCTGGCTGGGTCTGTAAGAATCTGCGTTTGGTTACAACGAACGCAGGAAGATCAGTCGCATTGCTGCTTTTCTTTGAATGACTTCAGGAGGGAGTTCCTAATCAAATGAGGACTCGGTTTTTTCAAACTTTTTCAACGATGATAGGTCTGGTGCTGTTGGTCGCTGTACCGACGCAGGCCAGCCCCATCAAGTTCGTTGATGTGATTAATGTGATGGGCGACCTACAAGGTGGCGGTCAGTCGCAGCAGCTTAAGCTGCGCGCGGCGTTGCAGGACCCGACCACCAGGACGCAAACCGCATCAACATCGTCAACGACTGGCGTCACCCCGGCAATCGCCACTGATCCACTGACGGCAAGTACTTCGGCTCCAGCGACGCAAGCGGTCGCTCCGGCATTGATGGCCGGGACAGAAGTAGCCGCCCAACAGCCTCAGAGCGATGTGCAAGTCTTTGAGCAGGATTCAGTCGACGGCACGATCTGCGATTGCGGCGAGATACCCGCAGTCGGTGGCGGATTTCCGAAGTGGCCGTTTCTGGCACTGATTCCGCTTATCTGCGTGACGGGGATTTGCAGCCATCATCACAAAACTACACCGCCTCCTGAAAACACGCCGCCGCCAGTTCCTGAGCCAACTTCATTATTGTTGCTGGGCAGCGGTATCGTGGCTCTGAGTGCGGGTGCGCGTCGTCGTTACGCTAAGATGCGCGCGAACAAACAAGCTGCAGCCATGACGGAGGTCTAATGATGAATCGCAAAACATTCGTGGTTGCCATGCGCCCAAACTCAAAACTAATCAAAGTCGCGGTCACCGTAATGATCGCAATGACGTTCGCACTTGTTTCTACTTCAAGTACCGCCTATG
>DASWQK010000060.1:0-3200 GCA_036403735.1 Pyrinomonadaceae bacterium | reverse complement strand
CGGCTCCGCTCGATTTCCGAAGTCCCAATCATTGTCCTATCTGTACGTGGTGAAGAAAAAACGAAAGTCGAAGCTCTTGACGCCGGCGCCGATGATTACATAACCAAGCCGTTCGGTATGGACGAACTTCTGGCGCGGATTCGCGCCGCGCTGCGCCGCCGGCCCCCCGCTGATCCGGGCGCGCACATCCTGGAAGCAGGTGAATTCCGCATCGATTTGGAAGCACATACCGCAACGCAATCAGGCAAAGACTTGCGGCTGACACCAAAGGAATTCGACCTGATGGTTCACTTGTTTAGAAACGCGGGCAAAGTTCTCACACATCACTCTTTGCTCGGCGCTGTTTGGGGCGGCGATTTTACCGAGCAGACTGAATACTTGCGCGTCTTCATCGGCCAGTTGCGAAAAAAGATCGAGATGGATCCTTCCAACCCTCGATACATTCTTACTGAACCCTGGATTGGTTATCGTTTCAATCCGGAGTAGCGCAAGTTGTTAACACGCGTCCCGCAAAACCGATTTATTGTTTAGAGGCGGTACTGCCCGCCCATCGGAGGGCGGTAGCCCTCCGCTAAACGAATCGAAGCTATCCATCTTTACGATTTCTTTATAAACCGCTTACTTCATCCTTACGACTTCCCTTCTATGCTGATCCTGCCGACTTATGAGTCGCGCGGATCATGCGAGCAGAAAACAACCAATCGAGGCCCGATGAATTTCACACGAACGTGCGGCCGATCGAGTTCCTGACGGAAAACGGATTCTCGATTGTGCGCCGGTGGGAAGCAGACGGCGGCCCTGCGCCTGTCGATGGACAATTTTCTTTTCTTGTTCGCAATCCACAGGATTTAGAGAGCGAGGTCACGGTCAAAGTCGCAGGTGAATGTCTGCAAACAATGCCGTTGCGCGCGCGCGAGCGCGTCCCGCTTTCCAGCTCGTTCTGGATTTCCTGCGCTGAAAATCATCTCGCGGAATACCTCTGGGAACATAACGCGTTCCCGACTGACAACCAGCTGATGATTGATTGCGTGAGTCCGGCGGAAATTATTTCCGCCACGCAGTGGAGAAGTGAGTAAGTGGAAATCAACCGCAAGCGTTGAAACGACTGAAAGAACTTTTTTGGAGGAAGAATAGTTGGCTTATACGCTTAAGCGTTTACTCGTAGGCAAAGCAAAGAAGACCGCCGCGGCTATTCATGAGCGGCTGACAAAAAAGACCGGGCTGGCCGTATTTGCCTCGGATGCGCTTTCGTCAACCGCATACGCTTCTGAAGAAATTCTGCTGGTGCTCGCGGTCGCCTATGCTTTTGGCCAAACGAACGGCTTTAACTACGTGGTGCCGATCACTTTCGCGATCGCGATTGTGCTGGTCATCGTCGCCATCAGCTATCGGCAGACGATCTTTGCGTATCCGTCCGGCGGCGGGGCTTACATTGTCGCAAAAGAAAATTTAGGAACGACACCTGGTCTGGTCGCGGCCGCTGCTCTCCTGGTTGATTACGTACTCACCGTTTCGGTTTCAATCTCCGCGGGCGTAGCCGCTATCACCTCAGCAGCGCAGGGAACCAGATGGGCCTGGCTCGATAACCACAAGGTGTTTCTCTGTCTCGGGCTAATAGCGCTGATCGCTCTGGCCAACCTGCGCGGCGTGCGCGAAGCAGGCGCGCTCTTCGCCGGGCCCACTTATTCATTCGTGATCAGCTTCCTGTTCATGATCGGTTACGGGATTCTTCATTATTTTCTTCATCCCGGCGTGGTTGCGAATGTCTCGCCAGAACATCTCAAGCTGGCTGAGGGTTATCATCTTTCGCCTTTAACCTGGTTTTTGCTTCTGGGAGCTTTCTCAAACGGGTGTGTGGCGTTGACCGGAATCGAGGCGATCTCGAACGGCATTCCGGCCTTCAAACAACCCGAGTCGCGCAACGCCGCGACGACGCTCACCTGGATGGCGGCCCTGCTGGTGACAATGTTTATTGGCACCAGCATCATGGCCTATTTGTATCAGGTGCAGCCACATGATAACGAGACCGTGATTTCGCAATTTGCGCGCACCATCTTCACCGGGCCAATGTCCTGGTTTTATTTCGTCATTCAGGGAACGACAGCTTTGATTTTGATCCTTGCGGCGAACACTTCATTCGCTGACTTTCCGCGCCTGGCCAGCCTCCTGGCACGCGATCGTTTTGTGCCCAGACAGTTTGCGACACGCGGCGACAAGCTCGTGTTTTCAAATGGGATCATCATCCTTGCGGTTTTTGCCGGGGTGCTCGTAGTCGCATTCGGAGGTGACACCAGCAGATTGATACCGCTCTATGCCGTAGGCGTCTTTCTTTCCTTCACGCTCTCGCAGATTGGGATGGTGCGTCATTGGCTCAAGGCGGGCCGGGAATTGAAATCCGCAAGCGAAGCTTCACGGAACAACGAGGGCTCTGCGTCAGCGAAGAATCAAGACCGCGCCAACGCAGGGGCAGACAATCGCACGCTGAATCAGATACAGATAACCAAGGACAAACTAAAACAGGCTGCGCACTGGAAGAAATCAATTGTCGTCAACGGCCTTGGGGGCATCGCTACTTTCATTGTCCTCGTTGTCCTGGTCATCACCAAATTCATTCACGGCGCGTGGATCGTGGTGGTCCTGATTCCGCTGCTGGTCGCGCTGTTCCGCGCGATCCAACGTCACTACGTGGACGTAGCCACGCAACTGACGACCGAAGGTTTGCAAAAACTGCAGCCCATCAGACACGAAGTTATTGTGCCCATCTCAGGTATTCACCGCGGCGTCCTCAAAGCGCTGGAATATGCGAAGGCCATTGCTCCGCATCACGTGACCGCCGTTTACATTAACGTTGACGAGGAAGCAACCCAGAAGCTGAGAACAAAGTGGACTGAGTGGGTAGAAGGAGTCGAACTGGTGGTAATCGCGTCGCCATACCGCTCGCTCGTGGGACCGTTGGCGCGCTATGTTGATCGCCGAATTTCTTTACATGCCGACCAGATGGTCACCATCGTGCTGCCAGAATTCATTCCCTCGCGATGGTGGCATCATCTGTTGCACAATCAGACTTCGCTCTTGCTGAAAGGAGCGCTACTCTTCAAACCGAACGTCGTCGTTACCAGCGTGCCCTATCATCTCAAACACTGAGCCCGAGAAATGGCTGCTACCTGGAAAGAGCTTTCGCGCCGACAATGGTCCAGCTA
>DASWQK010000059.1:0-6241 GCA_036403735.1 Pyrinomonadaceae bacterium | reverse complement strand
GGAATTCCATTCGAGGAAGCCCGTGAGAAGCTTGGAGTTTGAACTTCACGCAATCTTCCGCACTTCTTCTCGCACGACCCGCCGTACGATTTTTTCTAATGACTCCGGCTGTTTCTTGATGTACTCGCGCAGAGCATCATTGATCAATGTCTGGTAATTTCCACCTCCGCCGTTGTTTACTTCGCGGCGAAACCAGTTGAGAATCTCATCGTCCAGCCGAATTGTAATGCGGCTCTTCCCCCGCGCCGGTGCCACCACGGCACCGCGTTTTCCCTTACTGAAATCGTATTGCTTTTTCATAGTCCCTCTTCGTATTGTCGCCGCTCTTCAGCGCCAGCTTTGCGTGCAGATATGATGCGTATATTGTGTTCCCGCCATGTGTAGACAACCACTAGAACTCTTGCTAGTGCGTCTATGCCGATCGTTACGAAACGCTTTTCCTCTGGCTCATCGTCGTCGATAGTAACGGCAAACTCGTCTTCGAATACCGCACGGCTTCGGCGAAGTCGACTTTGTGCTTGCGAAGATTGCTCGCTGCTTTCTTCGGATCCCACTCATAAGCCACCCGACAAGTGTATGCACAACTGTGCATATCTGCAAGCGAATTAGCTCAGCTGACCAAGAGGAACACGCGGCTGACAGGTTGCCCTTTCCCGTCCCGCCTCTTATCCTTATCGTTTGCCCTTAATGACAGATTTTCAACAAGGCAGTACCACTAATGGAAACAAGTAAGATTCGCAACATCGCAATTATTGCTCACGTCGATCACGGCAAGACGACCCTGGTCGATGCCATGCTCAAACAAGCAGGCACTTATCGGGAAAACGAGCAGATAGTCGAACGCGTGATGGATTCCATGGACCTCGAGAAGGAACGCGGCATCACGATCATGGCCAAGAACACTTCGGTGCGTTACGGCGATTACAAAATCAACATCGTCGACACGCCGGGCCACGCCGATTTTGGCGGCGAAGTCGAACGCGTCCTGAAGATGGTCGACGGCGTCATGCTGCTGGTCGACGCGGCCGAGGGCTGTTTGCCACAGACACGCTTCGTTTTGAGAAAAGCTCTCGAGGCGCGGCTGCCGGCGATCGCGGTCGTCAACAAGATCGATCGACAGGACTCTCGGCCGGAAGAAGTTGTCAACGAGATTTATGAATTGTTCATGGATCTCGACGCGACGGACGAGCAAATCGACTTTCCGATTCTCTATGCGATCTCGCGCGATGGCGTGGCGAAAAAGAAACTTGATGATTCATCGATGAACCTCAAGCCGCTCTTCGATCAAATCATCGAAACCATTCCGGCGCCGCACGCGCTGCGCGATGATTCGCTTCAGCTCCTGGTAGCTAATGTGGATTACAGCGAGTACGTGGGCCGGCTGGCGATTGGACGAATCTTTTCGGGAGAGATAACGAAGAACCAGGAGATTGTGATCGCCGGGCACGAGGGCGCGGTTAAAAAGACCAGAGTGAAAGAGCTTTACGTTTTCGAAGGTCTGAAGCGGCAGTTGGCAGAGAGTGCCGGGGTCGGAGAAATTGTCGCGCTGGCCGGTGTCGAAGACATCAATATTGGCGAGACAATCACGACCCCCGATAATCCCAGGCCGTTGCCATCGATTGCGGTTGACGAGCCGACGATCGCGATGATCTTCAGCGTTAACAACTCGCCGTTTGCGGGCACGGAAGGTCAGTACGTAACCTCGCGTCAAATTAAGGAACGTCTCGATCGTGAAATCCTGGGGAACGTGGCGATTCGTGTCGAGGAAACTGCTTCGCCCGAACAATTCAAAGTGTCGGGCCGCGGCGAACTGCAACTCGCGATCCTGATCGAGATGATGCGTCGCGAAGGTTACGAGCTTCAGGTTTCAAAACCTGAAGTCATCACCCGCCGGACAAACGGCGAACTGCAAGAGCCGATCGAACAGGTAGTTGTCGATTGCCCCGAAGAATTCATCGGTGTCGTCACGGAAGCGATGGGCAGGCGCAAAGGTCAGATGACCAAGATGGTGAATCACGGCACGGGCCGCGTGCGCATGGAATTTGAAACGCCTTCGCGCGGGCTGATTGGTTTTCGCGGCGAGTTTCTGACGGAAACAAAGGGCACTGGCTTGCTTAACACTCTCTTTCTGCGGTTCGACAGGTGGATGGGCGAGATGAAAGGTCGCGGCACCGGCTCGCTGGTCTCTGATCGAATGGGCGAATCGACGACGTATGCGCTCTTCAACTTGCAGGAGCGTGGGAGCCTTTTCGTTCGGCCGAACACAAGAGTCTATGAAGGCATGATCATCGGCGAGAACGCGCGCGCAGTTGACCTCGATGTAAACGCGATCAAAGAAAAGAAGCTGACGAACATGCGCGCTTCCGGTTCTGATGAAGCGATGCGCCTGGTGCCGGTTAAGGACCTCTCGCTTGAAGAAGGGCTTGAATTTATCGCCCAGGATGAATTGGTCGAAGTAACTCCCAAATCAATTCGCCTGCGAAAGCGCACTCTGAAAGCGAACGAACGGCCTAAGAAAGAAGGGTAGAAACTGCTGCTAGAGTACGGACGTTAGCGAATGAGGTCAGTACCGGGAGCGGTAGCGACCGGGTCGCAGCGCATTGCAAGGATCGAGACTGACCAGCAATTGTTACCCGGTCGCTACCGCTCCCGGTACTGACTCCATCGCCCCAGCGTGGAACCGAACCCACCCCTGCCCGAATTAATCTAGTGCTCCCCGCGCCAATCGTGATATCTTCTATCGACCCAGAGCACTCGCCCAGAGTTATTGAAACCGGACCTCTTAAATCGCGTGTAAACAGTAAGAATTCACCTGAACCGGACTCATTTTGAAACTTTTTACGACTGACGATCACAAACTGTAAAGCAAGACTTAAGTCATTCGAGTTGTAAGCAACGGCGATGCCTTCCCGAGGAGCTTTATGAACAGCTTCGCATCACGGAAATTACTCATCTTTGGCCTGCTGCTAATCGCGGCGGTCACCGTCTTTTCACAGCAAACGCCCGTTTCAATCAAGGGCACGGTTACGGACCAGCTCGGCGGCCTGGTCGTCGGCGCGAGCGTCGTCGCGAAGGACAGCAAAGGCAACCCCGTGTCTGTGACGACTGACAACGACGGAAATTATCAGTTTCACAATCTATTGCCCGGCCGCTATCAACTAATCGTTACCGCCAGCGGCTTCAACACGCTCGAAGAAAAGAACGTCGAAATAAAATCTGGCAAGCCGACTACCTTCGATTTGCAACTGATCGTGGGTGCGGTAGAACAGATAGTTACGGTCGACAATAAAGGAGTCAGCACCGATTCCGATCGAAATGGGAACGCAGTGGTGCTGGGCCAGAAAGAACTCGATGCTTTGCCTACCGATCCTGATGCGCTCGCCGCGGCGCTGCAGGCGATGGCCGGGCCCACGGACAATGAAGGCGGCGCGCAAATAAAGGTCGATGGCTTCTCGAACGGCACGATTCCTCCCAAGGAATCGATCCGCGAAGTTCGCATCAACCAAAATCCTTATTCTGCAGAGAATGAATATCCGGGCTGGGGAGGCATTGAGATCTATACTCAGCCCGGCTCAGACAAATATCACGGCGGCGCTGCGTTCAACTTCAATGATGAGAGTTTGAACTCGCGGAATCCATTCGCATTGCGGCGCGCGCCTTACCAGCAACGCGGCTGGAACTTTAATCTCGCAGGTCCCCTCAAAAAGAAGCGCGCGTCATTTGCGGTTTACTTTAACCGCTCGGCCTCTGAGAGTAACGCGATCATCAACGCGACGATTCTTGATTCGGCAACGCTGAAGCCGGCGCTTTTCAATCAGACCATAGTCACGCCAAATGTCTATGATGGTATCGGGCTTCGCGGCGACGTAAAGATAAACAAGAAGCACACGCTGGTCTCAAGTTATCAATACAGCAACAGTTATCAGGATCCGGCCGGTATCGGCGATTTCTCGTTACCAACCCGCGCGTATCGCAGCGCCAGCGTCTATCATCAATTGCAGATGACGGAAACTGCAATGATTAACGAGAAGACGATCAATGAAACGCGCTTGCAGGTAATTCACAGCGTGGGCCGGCAAACGGCAAAGAATGCGATTCCATCGCTGTATGTTTCAGATTCGTTTTCAGGCGGCGGCGCGCAAGTCGGCAGTGCTTCAAACACGCGGGATCGCGCCGAACTGCAAAACTTCACGTCGTGGCAAGCCGGCAAGCATTTTCTGAAAGTGGGGGGCCGCTTTAGATATGTGCGGATTCGCAGCATTGCACCATCAAACTTCGGTGGCAGTTACACTTTCGCCGGCGGCGTTGGCCCGGCTCTGGATGCAAACGATCAAATAATTCCGGGCGCGGCGACAGTGAACGTTGGCAGTCTTGAGCGTTATCGCCGTACGCTGGCGTTTCAACGACTCGGATTCAGCGCCGCACAAATCAGAGCATTGGGCGGCGGCGCAACTCAATTTTCGATCGCCGGCGGAAATCCTGAAGCAAACGTCGATCAAAGCGACCTGAGCTTCTTTGTTCAGGATGACTGGAAACTGCGTCAACACTTAACAGTCTCGCCCGGGTTGCGCTACGAAAATCAAAATAATATCGACAGCAATTTCAATTTTGCGCCCCGCATAGGGTTCGCCTGGTCGCCGATGTTTGGAAGTAAGAAAACACAGGCTGCGCCCGCGGACGTCAAGCCCGCGACAGCAGCCACGCCAGGCACTGCGCCAAAGTCTGCCGACGCGAAGAACACCACCGCCGCTACGCCCGCAACGACGCCGAAGCCGGCGGCGCCAAAGCAGCCGACCACGGTGATTAGGGGTGGGATTGGAATTTTCTACAATCGAATTTCGGAAGACCTTATTCTGAACGCAGCGCGCTTCAACGGGATAAATCAAAAACAGTTCATAGTCATAGATCCCGCGGTGCTGGATTTGTTTCCCGCGATTCCGGCAATCGCGGCTCTCGATGCTTTCGCGCAGCCACAGACTCGCCGACAGCTTGCCTCAACCCTTGAGCCAAATCGGCAGGTGCGCGGTTCGATCGGTGTCGAGCACCAGGTCAACAAGAACTTTCGCTTTGACATTGGCTATTCGTTCGGGCGCACGCTGCACTCTTTGCGAAGCGTGAACATAAACGCGCCCTTGGCGGGAACATTCAATCCGGCGCTGCCCACGAGCGGCGTGCGACCGCTGGGCCAAAGCGCGGGAAACATTTTGCAGTATCAGTCCGACGGCAGATCGCAGACCAACAACCTGAGCTTCAGCACGAGCGGCACAATCAAGAAAATTGGATTTTGGGCCACGTACTCCTGGAACAAGAGCCGCAGCATCGACAATGGATCCAGCGGCTCGCCGTTCAATCCGTACGACTTCACTAACGAATGGGGACGCGCCAATTATGACGTCCGCCATCGGTTCTACTCTGGGGCGTTCTATCAAACGAAATCGGGTTGGAGCGCCAACACGTTCATCGTCGGCAGCAGTGGGTCACCTTTCAATATCACGACGGGCCATGACACGAACGGCGATAACGCGTTCACCGAAAGACCAGCCTTCGCGACGGATCTAACGAAGCCGGGCGTGGTGATGACGCCCTATGGTGCGCTCGACCCGAGCCCATCACCTGGTCAGCGAATCATTCCGCGAAACTTCGGTCAGGGGCCGGCATTCTTCTCAGTGAATATGGGAGCGTCCAAGAGTTGGAAGTTTGGCAAAGCGATTCCGCCCAAGACTCCCCCTGCCAGCGCCGGAGTAGTCGTCAGCACCGCGACCGCAACGCCGCCGCCCGCCAATGGAAAGCCGCCGGCGAAACCTCCGGTGCAGCGGCCATATCAATTGGTGATTTCGGTTTATGCCAGCAATCTGCTGAATCGCAACAACCGTTCAAATCCGATAGGCAACATGGCGTCGCCGTACTTTCTCAGGTCAACGAGCTCGTCCGGAAATTTCTTCTTCGGGCCCGGCGGTGGCGGCTCCGCTGGTAACCGGAACGTCAGCCTGCGCGTGAGGTTGAGTTTCTAAGCACATCTGACAGTATTTACAGGATTCACAAGATAGCCGAAATCAACTCTGTGAATTTCGGTCTGCGCGGCAGCTACTTCGGAATCTTTCCCGTTTTCAAGATCGACGAAGGACAAAGTTTTTCCACCGCACACTCTTCGCACAGGGGCCGTCGCGCCTTGCAGATGCGCCGGCCATGAAAGATCAGCAGGTGTGAAAAAATAACCCAATCCTTCTTTGGGACAAGTTCG
>DASWQK010000058.1:0-2652 GCA_036403735.1 Pyrinomonadaceae bacterium | reverse complement strand
TGAGAAGACCGATCTGACGAAAGCGCGCGACGCAGCGCTGGCGTCGATACACGGTTTTGCGGATTTTCTCGAGAAACGTCTGCCCGGCATGCCACCCTTCAAACCGATGGGTGAAGCAAACTACAACTATATCTTGAAGAATATTTATCTTTTGCCGCTCAACGCCAATCAGGTCGAGATGCTGGGCCAGACTGAACTGGCGCGGGCGCGGGCGGCTGAAGCGATGCTTCCCGATCCTTCGCTCGCCGATCCAAATCCGCAGCGCGCGAAAGTAGTCCCGAAAAGTCAGGATGAGTTTCTTAAAACCTACGAAAGCCGCGAGGCAGAAATGATCAGTTTCCTGAAAGATAACAAGCTGGTCACGCTGCCTGCGTATCTTGGCCGCTTTGAAATTCGCCAACTGCCGGAAGCGTTCAAGCCGACAAGTCCCGGCGGCTTCATGAATGCGCCGGGCGTTTACGACAAAGACTCGAGCGGCTTTTACTTCATCCCGACTTACAATCCGCAGAGCAAGAATTTCTACATTCGCGCGGCCATCGAAGACCCGCGGCCGATCCTGGGTCACGAGGGGATCCCCGGCCACTTTCTGCAGCTCTCGATCGCGAACCACTTGCCAGACGAAATCCGCCGCCAGCACAACGACGGGATCATTATCGAAGGCTGGGCCTTGTACGGTGAAGAGATGCTAATGCGCACCGGTCTCTATCCGGTTAATTCCGCATCGCAGGGACAGGTGCTGCGCTTGTCGCGATATCGGGCCGCGCGCATCGGCGTCGACGTCAACCTGCATACCGGCCGGTGGACGTTCGAACAAGCGGTGAAATACTTCATGGAAGCGGGCGGACTCGATCGCGAAGCCGCTGAAGGCGAAGCGGCCGGCGCGGCGGCCAGTCCCACGCAGAAGATCACTTACATCACCGGCAAGTGGCAAATCATGCGGCTGCTCGGCAAGTATCGAGATCAGAAAGGCAAAGATTTTCGTCTCGGTCAATTCCATGACGACTTGATTAAGAATGGCAGTCTGCCTTTGTCAATTATTGAATGGATATTGCTGGATGACAGGTCATCGCTTGACGCGGCATTGAAGTAACGAACGCCTTCGGAATGAGCCTTTTGCTTGACGGACTCCAGTTCGAGATTCTAGAATGTAGAACAAATGGAGAAGCAATGAAACTAAAAGGTTCCTACTTAGGGGAGTATGAGGAAGTCGTGCTACTGGCCGTTCTTCAACTGGGAAAGGATGCATACGGTAGATCGATTCGCGAACTCCTGGACGAGGTTGGTGAGCGGTTCACTTCAATCGGAGCACTCTATGCCACTCTGGATCGATTGGAGCGCAAGGGTTTCATTAGCTCCCGGCAGGGCGAGGCGACGCCCGAGCGCGGCGGAAGAGCAAAGCGCTACTTCAAGGTCGAAGGCACGGGAGTCCTGGCATTGCGCGAGGGTCGAAGGATTCGCCAGAAACTCGCCAGAGGCATAAGGCCCGGTTTGCTGGGAAAAGTACTATGAGTGAAGTTCTGGCAGGAATCGTTGTGTTGCTGCTGTTTCTTATCCTCGTGATGCTGATGCTTTTTATCCTCGTAAGTCCCATGGTGGCGTCGTTGTTTAGCATAATCCGCGATTCAGCCCAACTCGTTCAGCGGTTTCGCAAACAGCGCCAGGACAAACTGCAAAGCATGCGCTCTGCTACTGCGCCATCGGGACCAGCGGTGAGAAAACGAGATGGTCCGCCGCGGTCTGCCGAGTACACTCTCCACCTTTTTCTAAACGCGCGCGATCGAAGGAATGTGATTGGCGACTTAGAGGAGGAGTACAGGGACATTGAACTCAAGTTCGATCGCCGCGCGGCAAACATTTGGTATTGCAAACAGGTAGTAACTTCTATTGGTCCGCAATTGAAACGAGTAATCATCAAATGGGTGTCGATCGCCTGGGTCGAAGAATGGGTAAGGCGCCACTTATGAAGAGATTGGCAAATTCGTCGAGCGTCGAATTAGCGCTTTAAGTGAACCGAGATTGATCCTCCGATGCATAGTCTGCTGAAATCATTATTCTGTTTCGCGGCAATATTCAGCCATTTGTGGCTCTCGGTTGTGGGACCTCAGCGACTAATTGAGCCGCAACCGGGCAAACCCGTGGTAATTCCCACCCGTTACAACGCGCATCGCTTTATCGCGACGCCCGTTACCGCGAACAACGTTCAGCTCTCTCTGTTTACCGACTCGGCCGGCGGACTGTTCTTGTATGCGGATACCGCGGAACGGCTGAAGCTGTCTATCGTCACGCTCTCGCAAAAAGAACACGAGGGCCTGCGCATCGTCGGCCTACCCAACTTCAAATCCGGCGCGATGATTCCGCCGCCACTCGGCAGTCTTTTCGAGATGCGCCTGTTTGTGTTTCCCCGCCGGGCCGCTAATGATCATGGCGAGATTGATCGCGGCGACGGTATGCTGGGCCAGCAGTGGTTTGCCGGGCGCGTATGGACGTTCGACTATCCGAAACAAGTCTTGCTTTGGCGCGCCGCCAGCGATTTGCCGCCGCACGACAAATCTCATGAAGTGAAGTTAGGATTCAAGACCAACGGCGTGGGCAAACGCGCGGCCAATTTCGCTCGCATCCCGATCGACATCGACGGCGAGACGATCGATTTCG
>DASWQK010000057.1:0-7325 GCA_036403735.1 Pyrinomonadaceae bacterium | reverse complement strand
CTAAGAACGCAAAGAAGAACAGAACTGGCGCAAGTATCGAAATCGCCTGGTCTGAATTGTTACTTCGCTTAGCTATTTGGGGAAGATGGCGGATGACGAACGACACGGCCACAAAGCACGCGATCAGCACCGCGACATCGGATGAGACTAACAGCGTCGCTACATCTTTCAGAATTTGCCGGGTAGAGAATTGCGCGATCGACGGATTCATGTGCATCAACCAATCGTGGTACTCCTGCCGCTGCACGAAACACGCGAGCCAGTTACCCGTTGCCTTCCACGAAATGTAAAACCAAAATAAAGGCGGCACGATTAGGACAAACAGAGAGATGACTGAAACACGACGTTCCTTGATTAACTGAACCAAAGGAATGACGGCGATCAGCATCCAGCTTTCAACCCTGGTGAATCCCGCCAGTGCTCCGAACGCGGCCGCGACTATCCAGTTTCCGGTCAGCACGAAATAGAGCGCAGCCAAAACAAAGAACGCGTGCGGCACGTCCGTCATTGCTGATGCGGAATAGAAAATATGCAGGGGGCTGAAAGCGATCAGCAGGAACGTCAAAATCGCCGCCGTCCGATTTGCTGTCAGCCGAAAGGTGATTGCGTAAACGAACAGACATGAACCCACGCCAAACAGCGCCGCGACCAACTTGCCAGAATAAAAGCCGTTCTTAAAAGGAACATTAAAGACCGCTGATAAAAACTGGTAAAGGGGTAACCAAAAACCGAATAGGTCGGTTAGCCTGAAGACCCCAGTCGACAGTTTCGTGCTTAGTGTGCCGATCTCCTGGATGTACACATAGGCATCGCCGAAGGCGTTCGGAAGAAAGAATGCGCCCAGGATTCGGGGAATCGCGGACAGCAGAAACAGAGCCAGCCATAGGCCTCGATCATTTCTCGTGATGTGCATGCTCAAAGAAAAGAGTCAGAGAATACCAGCAAAATTGGGCCATTCGAAGCTCGCGCTTGCTTGTCGTGCCTGCACTTGCTTGTTATAGTCAGCCTTCCGAAAAGACATGCGCAATGGCAACGGCGAACGAAGAAAGAGTTCTCGCGACGAATCGCGCGGCATTTCACAATTATCACATCTCGGCTAAGTACGAAGCCGGCGCGGCCCTCATGGGAACGGAAGTGAAGAGCGTTCTTGATGGCCGCATCCAACTGAAAGAGTCTTACGTTGCAGTTCGCGACGGTGAAGCGTGGCTCTTTAACGCGCACATCTCGCCCTATACGCACGGCAATCGCGCGAACCACGATCCGTTGCGCACTCGAAAGCTGTTATTGCATCGCCGCGAAATCGATAAGCTCGATCAGGCGGCCTCGGTTGACGGAATGACGCTGGTCATCACTCGCGTTTATGTGCAGCGCCGCAAAATTAAATTTGAAGTTGGAATAGCCAAAGGCAAGAAGTTGTACGACAAGCGAGAGACGGAGATGCGTAAAATCGTCGAGCGAGAAACACGCGCGCAGTTGAAAGAACGAAATCGATAAGTTAGTCGGGCAAACTTTAGTTTGTCGCCGACGTTCCAAAGACAATACTCGACAAGCTAAAGCTCGTCGGACAATCAAAGCGAGGGAAAACAATGGAAGTCATCGGAAGCCCGAAACCCTGTAACGAAGTCGACGCCGAAGGATTGGCCATTGCTGTATTCAAAGATGAAAAAGCCAACAACGGCTTATTGAAGACTTTGGACGCGGCCGTTGGTGGAATGATCGCGGATGTGATCGAGTCGGAAGAATTCACGGCCAAGCAAGGTGAGACGGCCTACTTTCACGTTTCGAGCAAATCACTGAAGGCCCGGCGTGTCCTTTTGATCGGCTGCGGCGAACGCAGTTCTTACAAAGCAGCGCAGATTACGCAGATGGCCGGAACGGCGACGCGATTTTTGCGCGGCAAGAATGTTAAGACCGTGGCGATTGCTCCGCGCGCAGACGGTGATGTGGAAAAAGTCGCCCAGACTGCGGCGGTGGGCGCAGTCATGGGCTTGTTCGAGTTGGATAAATACCGCACCTCGGACAAAGAGAAACGCGAGCTGAAAACAGTAACAGTTGTGATTGAGGGCGCCGACAAGAAAGCTGTCCAACGTGGGGCTGATCGAGGACGCATCATTGGCGAATCGACTAATTTTACGCGCGATCTCGCGAACGAGCCCGGCGGGCACATGACACCGACGATCCTTGCGGGTCGCGCAAAACAAGTCGCGAAAGAATTCGGACTCAGCGTCGACATCCTTGATCAGAGGCAGATGGAAAAGCTGGGCATGGGATCGCTTTTGGGCGTGTCGCGTGGATCGGAAGAGCCACCAAAGCTGATCATTCTGAAGTATGAACCTTCGCGCTTTCGATCACGCAAGGGTGAACTGCTCGCCCTGGTCGGGAAGGGAATTACTTTTGATTCCGGCGGCATATCGCTGAAGCCCGGCGAGAATATGGAATTAATGAAGTACGACATGACTGGAGCCGCGACGGTGATCGGAACGATGCGGGCGATTGCTCAGTTGAAGCCTTCCGTTCCCGTCCTTGGCATCGCGCCTTGTTCAGAGAATCTGCCATCAGGCAAAGCGACGAAGCCCGGCGATATTTTGACCGCGATGACCGGTAAGACGATCGAGGTCATCAATACTGATGCTGAAGGCCGTCTGGTGCTTGCGGACGCGATTGCTTACGCGAAGAAACTCGGGGCGACGCGCATCATCGATATGGCCACGCTCACTGGCGCAGTGTCGATCGCGCTGGGCGACGTCAACACGGCCATTCTCGGAACCGATCAAAAGCTGATTGACGAAGTGATCGCTTCCGGCACGGAAGTCGGCGAGAAATTCTGGCAATTGCCGCTGGATGATGAATATACGAAGCAGATCAAATCCGATATTGCGGATATCAAGAACGTTGGCGGAAAGAAAGCGGGGACGATCACAGCGGCAGCTTTCTTAAAAGAATTCGCCGAAGATACGCCGTGGGCGCATCTTGATATTGCCGGCACAGCGTGGGGCGATCCGGCAACGCCTTATCGTTCAAAGGGCCCAACCGGCGTTGCCGTCCGGACCTTAGTTGAATTCATCGAGCGCTCGGCCCAATCACAATAGTCAGTTCCGCGTCAGCATTCCGGGATGCTAAGATTGCCAGCAAGTTTCAGCTTCGGCTGAATTTCTTGTGCAAATTCAGCATTGCCTGAATTCCCCTTACGATGACCGATTACTACCAGGTCCTGGGCATTACACCGACGGCGAGCGCTACCGAGATCAAATCTGCCTACCGGAAGCTGGCGCGCAAACATCACCCCGATGTTAATCGCGGTTCGGAAAAGGCCGCGCGCGAATTCGCCATGTTGTCGCTGGCGTATCACACGCTGATCGATCCGCAAGAGCGAGCTTTCCATGATCAGCTACTGACAAAGCAGCGCAACGGAAATTCAATTCTGGAATCAGACAATCCTCATGCGCAACGCGCTCGTAACATCGCGGCGCAGGCGCGCTGGGACCGTGTAGTAAACCAAATCCTGGAAACTGATCGTCGCGAAAACATGGAAAGGCAGCGGGCGGTCTTCACGACGGTGTCGCTTTTTCTCTCGACCTTTTTCGTAGCGATGATCAAACCACCGCTGTGGCAGTCGTTCAATCTCGCCGGTCGTGCGATCTTGATTACGCTGTTTGCCGCCGGCCTCTGGCATTTGATTAAGCGGCTCAGAGAACACTTTCGGAATTACACGTACAAGCCTGACGCTAAACACTATTCGATCACTCAAGAAGAAAAGCCGTCACAGCCATTCACTCGCTTCTCGGCGGCCGCGTTTCTGATTGGCGGATACGCAATCAGCATCGGCCTGGGACTACTAATAAACAGGCAGGCGCAAGACTTTTTTCTCGATCTGACTACGTTGTTTCGCCATCACGCATCGGCGCCGGGCACCGCAACCTTTTCGCCGACCGTGCTAGTCGTGTCGGACCTGATTTTCTACCCGCCGATTGCCGTGTTAGTTATCGATAGCTTGCATGCAGTGGCTTCGCGAATCGATACTGGGTGAGGCGGGTTGGTCAAAAAATACAAATGCGATTTCTCCAAACATTTGCTCTTCGTGAAGGTTCGCTGGTGCTCTTTGTGAGTGTCGTCTGCTTCGCCGGCGCAAGTTATGTCTATGGACAATCAAACGGTCTCACGCCGGTTCAGCAGCGCATAGAAGTACAGCGGCGGCGCTTGAGTTCCTCGGAAGTTGAGGAGCGCCGCGACGCGCTGATGAAATTAGGTGCGATGAAGCACAGGGACGCATCGCGGGCGGCGACGTCCGCGCTCAACGATTCTGAACCAATCATTCGCGCGACAGCTGCTCACGCAATTGAAGCGTTGCCTGGATCTGAGGCAGCGGCGGCGTTGGTTCCATTCCTGAAAGACAAGCAGGAACTGGTGCGACGCGAAGCGGCGCATGCGATTGGCGCGACCCGCAGCCGCAGCGCGGTGCAGCCCTTAATCGAATTAATGACAACGGACAAAGAAGCAGGAGTCCGCGCCGCAGCGGCTATCGCCTTAGGCCAAATTGGAGATGAAGCCGCGGTGGTTCCGCTGGTTGAGATTCTTTCGAGCTCGTCTTCGAAGAAGAAATCAAAGACGCAAAATGATGAATTCGTTTTGCGCGCGGCGGCGCAATCGTTGGGTGAAATTCGCAGTCACGCCGGCGTGGCCGCCTTGATCGCGACCCTAAATAATGACGGTAACCCGATCGACGTCCGTCGTGCTGCGGCGAACGCGCTTGGTCTGATTGGTGACTCATCCGCAATGCCCGCATTGAAAGCCGCAATCGCATCGAACGATCCATACCTGTCACAGACTGCTAAAGAAGCTTTGCGTCGAATGCACTAACAAAAAGGCGCCGAAGCTTTTCGCTCCGACGCCTTTTGGGTATGCCTGGGCGGGCATTTAGCTCTCGCTCTTCTCACCTCGATCGCCGCGACCCTGACCTTTCTTTGCTGCCTTTTCCTTTGCGGGCTGCGGAATTGGCAAGCCAACACTGCCGGAGCGGCTGGCCAGATTTTCAACTGCGCTGATCGGCGCCACCATATCCTGGATTAGCGCCCCGCCGGATTTCTTGAAGAAGGTTAGCTTGCCGGCGCTTTTGTTCAACCCAATCTGGACCAGATCGCCCAGACCGATTTGACCGGTCGCTACCAAATTCGACAGCGGATAAACGAGGAACCGTTCGATGGCGCGCTTCAGGTGGCGCGCGCCATATTTGAAGTCAATGCCTTCCTGCAACAGCATGTCCTTCGCATCTTCTGAACATTGAAACACGAACTTCGTGCCCGCTGACATCATGACGCGTTCCTGAACAGCTTGCAGCTCGAGGTCGAGAATCGCGCGCAGGTGATGTTCTTTCAAAGAGCGAAACACCACGACTTTGTCGATGCGATTCATGAACTCAGGCGAGAACTTGCGTCGCGCAGCTTCCACCGCGGTGCGGTAGATCTTCTGATCGACTTCCGTGTCGTGCGGATTCTTGGCGCCTTTGCCGGGCGCGAAACCGATGCCGCCGGAAATCAAATCCGACATTTCGCGCGCGCCGAGGTTCGACGTCATGATGACCATACATTTCGAGAAATCAACGCGACGGTTGTCACCAAGCGTCAACGTGGCCTTATCAAGGATACCCAGCAGCAATTGCCACAGAGAATCCGAAGCCTTTTCAATCTCGTCGAACAGCACCAGCGTCAGCTTCACATCTTCGGTGTGAGTGCGGTCGAGGTTCTCCTGAGTGAGCATCGGCGAAGTCTCTCGATGGCCCAGATATCCCGGAGGCGAGCCAATTAGTTTGGCTATTTCGTGCGAGTGCTGAAACTCGGCGCAATCGATTTTCACGACACCATTGGTGTCGCCGAAGAGAACTTCGGCGGCCGCTTCAATTACGCGCGTTTTCCCGGAACCAGTCGGTCCGAGAAATAACATCGTGCCGATCGGGCGAGCCGGTGGATTCATACCCGCGAGAAATATTTGGTAGAGGCCGCTCATGCGGCGCACGGCGCGCTCCTGGCCTACGATTCTCCCGCTCAGCCGGTCCTCAAAGTCCTTTGCCCGTGGACTCTTTTGATCCGGATCGAGAAATACCGGTTCATCCATCTGTTTTTCCGAGGAACTCATTTCTTTTTTCAGTTCAGCAATCACGATCTTGTATCTGCCGGCAACGACTTTCGTTCTTTCCCTGGTGTCGTCGCTTGCGGATCCTCCGTTGTTCTCTAATGCAAAGAACGATCCGCACCGTAATTGATGCGCGCGATCGACTCCGAGTTTCCTTTTCGGCAGAACAGCGCAAACCTTAATAGTTGGAGGCCGCACACGCTATATATACGACTCGAAAAGAAATGTCACCCAAAATGTGAAGCTAATCTTGACGAACTACATACGAGAGTGTCACGTCGAATTTACATTCGTGACATTTCTCGGCACAAAAGCGGTGACATTTCGTGTATGTCACCGCGCGTGCGGATTTGTGCTGGAGAAGAGATTACACCGAAAGGGATGTGGGTGGCGGTAAACGTCTGACCCTGGAGAAAACGGTTGGGAGTCCACCTAATCGTAATACTCGAGGCCCAGGTGCGTAATGAGATCCTCGCCGCGCAGATGACGCAGCGTGTTCTTCAACTTCATCAATTGGATGAAAACGTCGTGTTCCGGATAAAGACCGGGAGCGGTCATAGGCGACTTGAAATAAAACGACAACCATTCCTGCACACCCTTCATGCCGGTGCGCTGCGCGAGATCCAGAAACAATGCGAGATCGAGCACAATCGGCGCCGCCAGAATCGAATCGCGGCAAAGGAAGTCGATCTTGATCTGCATCTTATAGCCGAGCCAGCCGAAAATATCGATGTTGTCCCAGCCTTCTTTGTTGTCGCCACGCGGCGGGTAGTAATTGATGCGAACCACGTGAGAAAAATCTTTGTAGAGCTGAGGATAAACATCGGGCTGCAGAATATACTCCAGCACTGACAGCTTGGATTCTTCCTTTGTTTTGAATGAATCAGGATCGTCGAGGACTTCGCCGTCGCGATTTCCGAGAATATTTGTTGAGTACCAGCCGTGCAGACCGAGCATTCTCGATTTCAATCCCGGCGCCAGGATTGTTTTCATCAGTGTCTGGCCGGTCTTGAAATCCTTGCCGCAAACCGGCATGCCCTGCTTGTTCGCCAGGTCCATCAGCGCCGGAATATCAACCGTCACATTCGGAGCCCCATTCGCAAACGGCACACCGGATTTCAGCGCGGCGTATGCATAAACCATCGACGGCGCGATGGCTTTGTGATTTTCGCGCATCGCTTTTTCAAACGTTTCAAGGT
>DASWQK010000056.1:0-3954 GCA_036403735.1 Pyrinomonadaceae bacterium | reverse complement strand
TCCTGCTCTTCGCGTTGCGTCGCGTCAAGTTGCGCACCGGAAAGTTTCGATTCGCGTAACGCGAAAGCACTCCACTCAGCCAGTCCCTGCGACACCCAGGCGTCGTCGAATGTTTTCAAGCCAACCGACTGGCCCCACCATTGATAAGCAACTTCACGCTGTAGTCGTTCTTCGGACGACGCTCGCGAGCTGTCAAAAAATTTCGAAGCCAGAAAAAGCATGCCCGGTCCCGAGTATGCATCCATCGTCTCATCATCTGTTTGCGCAATGACAAGACGATTACCGAATGCCGGGTCGCCGTACTCGTTCGTATAAAATTCGAGCGCATGGCCCATCAACTCGCCAAAATTCGTGATCCGATTTTCGCTGCCGGGCTTAACGAAAAACTGCAATTCGTATTTTCCCATGCGCAGCGACTTGGCGACATATTGTCCGGCGACGAAATTACCAACCAGCACCGGCTGTTTGTTGACGAAGCGAAAGCGGGTGACCCCGGCCTTATCGACCTGGGGGACGACCGGCTCGTCGCTGATGCCGCCAACCTGCATACCGGTCGGCACAATGATCGTGATGTCGGCGGTAGCGCGGTCGGCCGCGTAGTCATGAAAAGGAAACCAGCGCGAGGCGTACATCAGATACGATCCTTCCGGACCAACATAGGCCAGGCGCTTATTGGCAAGCGGCCCGCCCTCGGGCGAAGTCAGCGCGCCACTCCAGCGAAGGCGCACCGTGATCGGTTGTCCCGCGGGCACGACCTGGCCCAGATCGATTCTGACGTTTGGTCCCAGCGCGCCGGCGCCAACTGCGTCCTGCACAAATCCCGTCAGGGCTTTGCCGTCCTTCTCGACGCTATCGACGTGCAGCGAGCCGTTCAATTCAAAGACGATCGATCGCGTCGCGTCCTGCGGCACGAGGGTAACGTCCGCTCCGGCGCGCAGCGTGTGCTCGTCCGGATTCAATTGGGCTTCGATGCGATAGTTGGTGACGTCGAAACGCGCGCCCGCCGCGGGCTGGGCGAATACGGATGAAGCACCACCGAACAGGGCCAACGCGAGAACGAGGGTGATAAGAGAGAGCGATCTTGATATCAGCATATTGGTTTCGAGCAACAGTATATTTCGCCTTGTCGTTGGACGGCCAGCCGGAGAGGCAATCGCGGCGTTTTGAGGTCCGGCCGGTCATCGAGTTCGGACGACCGCGCCGGACAGCCTTGAGCAACCTTGGGCGTGCTCTTGGATGGTGGAATAGCTTGCGCGGTTGGCTGATTTTGTCCGAAAAGTCGGCAAGCTACCCGGGTTCCACGCTTGACACTGTACCCCGACCCTAATAGATTCACAGCCGTTCACTTTGCGGCCGACCGTAATGCTTCGATCCGGTAAGGCCGTTCTAATCTAAAACAATTCAGGTTCTGTTGCTTGAATCCAATCAGGAGTTTTTCCGTATGAGACTGCACAAAACATTTCTGAGTGCTGCGCTGCTCTTCGCTTTGGCCGGCAGTGCGCTGGCGCAAGCCGGCAAAAATCCGCACGTTGACTTGAAAGAGACGCGCTTGGCGAACGGCCTGCGCGTGGTCACGGTAGAAGATCACAACGCGCCGGTGATCGCGGTGAACGTCACTTACAACGTCGGCTCGCGTAATGAACAGCCGAAACGCACCGGTTTTGCTCACTTGTTCGAACACATGATGTTCCAGGGTTCTGAGAACGTCGGCAAGTCGGAGCATTTCATGCTGGTGCTGAACAACGGTGGCACGATGAACGGCACGACTAACGAAGATCGCACCAACTACTTTGAAGCGATGCCGGCGAATCAACTCGAGCTCGCGCTGTTTCTGGAAGCCGATCGCATGCGCAGTCTCGCGGTCACCCAGGACAATCTCGACAACCAACGCAACGCGGTGCAGGAAGAGCGCCGCATCGGCTTGGATAACGCGGCGTATGGCAAGAGCGGCGAGATTCAGCAGGAGTTGATGTACGACAACTTCGCCTACAAGCACGACACGATCGGCTCGATGGATGATCTCAATGCCGCGTCGGTCGCTGATGTGCAGGCGTTCTTCAAAATGTACTACGCACCAAACAATGCGGTGCTGACGGTGGTCGGAGATTTCAAAACCGCGGACGCGCTGGCAACCGTCAAGAAATACTTTGAGGCTATTGCGCGCCAACCCGATCCGCCTGCGGTTGATATGACTGAGCCGGAACAGAAAGCTGAGCGGCGCACTTCAGTCGATGACGTGCTCGCGCGCGCCGCCCGCGTGGCGATCGCTTACAAGACGGTCCCGGGGAACACCGCGGACTTTTATGCGCTGCAAGTGCTCGGCAACGTGCTCGGTGGCGGCGGCAGCTCGCGCTTAAATCAAAAGTTAACGCGCGAAAAAGAACTGGTAACGAACGCTAACAGCTCGGCGCAGGAAACGCGCGGCGTCGGTGGTTTCTATGTCACTGCCACTCCACGTCGCGGCGTGAAAACTGAAGACGTCGAAGCCGCGGTCTACGAAGAGATTGCTCGCCTGCAGAAAGAGCCGATCGCAGATTGGGAATTACAGAAAGCCAAGAGTGGCGCGCGCCGCAACTTCATCAACGGTCTGCAAAGTTCGTTGAACCGCGCCAACACTATCGGGCAATACTCGGTCTATTACGGCGATCCGAACTTGATTAATACGCGGCTCGACAAAGTCATGGCCGTGACCAAGGAAGATGTGCAGCGAGTTGCGAACAAGTATCTGGTGGCGACAAATCGCACCGTCGTAATCACGGTTCCGAAGGCGTCCGCAGGTCGCAATGTCGGAGGGCAACAGTAAGCCGGTACGCGAGCCTGCTCGCATCCAGGAGAAATCATCATGAGAAATAAAACAATCAAAGCTAAAGTCCTAATCGCTACTGTTTGTATCGCTGCGTTTGCTTCCGGGGTTTACGCGCAGCAGGGCGGCACCGCCGGCCAGAACCCGACCAGCACCAAGGGCGCGGTCGTCAAAGGCAAAGCTCCGGTTAACAAGAATCTGTTGACGGTGAAACTTCCCAAGGAGCAGGAAGCGACCTTGAAGAACGGCTTGCGTGTGGTCTTGCTCGAGAGCAATCACAAGCTGCCGATCTTTTCGATGGAGATGGTCGTGATGAGCGGCGGCTTTTCTGATCCGGCCGATATGCGCGGACTCGCGAACATGACTGCGCTGCTGATGCGTGAAGGCACCGCCAAACACAACAGCCGCGAACTGGGCGAGGCGCTCGACACAATCGGCGCTTCCTTCGGCGCGAATTCCGGCGTGTCATCGTTCACCTCAAACATCACGGCCAGCGGGCTCACCGACAATCTCGATCAGATTCTCGATCTGTACGCGGAAATAATTCGCACGCCGAAGTATCCCACGGAAGAAGTCGAGCGATACAGATCGCGCACACTTGATTCGCAACCGCAGCTTCGCGCCAATCCTGGGTTCCTGGCCCAGGAGCGTCTGGCCCAGGCGATCTATGGAATGCATCCGGCGTCGTTGACGTTTGCGCCCCCGGATGCGATTAAGAAAATCACGGTGGCGGATCTGATGCGCTTTCACGATCAGAACTACGTGCCCAACAATGCGACTTTATATATTGCCGGCGACGTGACGCTCAAAGAGATGCTGCCGAAGATCGAAAAACTCTTCGGCGATTGGAAACAGGGAGAGGTAAAGCAGCCGACACTGCCGCCGGTTCCGGCGCAAGCAGAAACCAAGATCCATTTGATCAATCGTCCCGGCTCAGTGCAGACAGTGTTTCAGATCGGCAGCCTGTCGCTGGAGCGCACCAGCCCCGACTATGTGGCGATGCGCGTAATGAACCAAATCCTTGGCGTTGGCCCACCGTCGCGTTTGTTCCTGAACATTCGCGAAGACAAAGGCTACACCTATTCAGTCAGCAGCACCTTCAACGCGCTGAGATATCCCGGCTTGTTCAATGCTCAGTCCCCCGTGCGCAC
>DASWQK010000055.1:0-6482 GCA_036403735.1 Pyrinomonadaceae bacterium | reverse complement strand
GCGATTGAGTTACTAAAGTCGATAACAAAAGAAACTGGTGGGCGCGTAGTATTTCCGAAGTCTGATCAGGTTCAGGTGAAGGCGTTAAGCGAACTAGCGCTTCCCCCCTCCTTAAAGAACTAACAAATATGACAAAAAAGGCGAGAGCCGCGACTCTCGCCTTCATCTTGAGTCTTTGATCCACTCGCTACAGCTCGCGGTTCTGAAACGCCCTCCCTCACGGTCGGGCTACTGCCCACTTTTACGCCGGCGCCGGAGTGCCTCCGGTAATTGGCGGCAGAATTGGCTTGAGCGGTTTCGCTGATGGTTCCTTCGCGGCCGGCAGTTCCTGCTGAACTCCGGGTCCACTGGTCTCACCGGCATCCTCGATCGTCAGGCCCGCCACGATGCGGCGAATCTGCACGCCGTCGAGCGATTCATGTTCGAGCAGCGCCTCAGCTAAACGCACCATCGTGTCGCGATTCTCTTCAATAATCTTGCGCGCGCGCTCATATTGATCAGTCACGATCTTGCGCACCTCGGAATCGATGCGAATCGAAGTCTCTTCTGAGTAATCGCGATGTTGAGCAATCTCGCGGCCCAGAAAGATTTGCTCTTCTTTCTTGCCGAAAGTCAGCGGTCCGAGATCAGACATGCCATATTCGCAAACCATCGCGCGCGACAACTCGGTTGCTTTCTCGATGTCGTTCGAAGCGCCGGTAGTGATATTCCCGAGGAATGTTTCTTCCGCGATGCGCCCGCCCATCAGGATAGAAATCTGGCCGAGCAAATATTCCTTGGTGTAGTTGTGACGATCGCCTTCCGGCAATTGCTGGGTCACACCCAGGGCCATTCCGCGTGGAATGATCGTGACCTTGTGAACCGGATCGGCGTTCGGAACTTTCAGGCCGACGAGAGTATGCCCGGCTTCGTGATAAGCCGTGACGCGCTTCTCTTCGTTCGAGATGACCATGCTCTTGCGCTCTGCGCCCATCAGAACTTTGTCTTTGGCCAACTCGAAATCAGGCATCGCCACAACTTTCTTGTTGTAGCGGGCCGCATTCAGCGCCGCTTCGTTGACCAGGTTGGCGAGATCCGCGCCGGTGAATCCAGGCGTGCCGCGCGCGATGATGCTGATGTCGACGTCTTCGCCGAGCGGAATCTTGCGAGTATGAACTTTCAGGATGCCTTCGCGCCCGCGCACGTCGGGTCTCGATACGACGACACGCCGATCGAATCGGCCGGGTCGAAGCAATGCCGGATCAAGAACGTCAGGACGGTTGGTCGAGGCGATCAGAATCACGCCATCGTTCGATTCGAATCCATCCATTTCAACCAGCAACTGATTCAAAGTCTGTTCGCGCTCATCGTGACCGCCGCCGAGACCGGCTCCGCGATGACGACCGACAGCGTCGATCTCATCGATGAAGATGATGCACGGCGCATTCTTTTTACCCTGCTCGAACAAATCGCGCACTCGCGAGGCGCCGACGCCCACGAACATCTCGACAAAGTCCGAACCAGAAATCGAAAAGAACGGCACGTTTGCTTCACCGGCGATCGCGCGCGCCAGCAAGGTCTTGCCCGTTCCCGGCGGTCCCATCATCAAAACGCCTTTGGGAATGCGGCCGCCGAGCTTCTGAAACTTTTGCGGTTCCTTGAGGAACTCGATGATTTCCTGCAGCTCTTCCTTGGCTTCTTCGACTCCCGCGACGTCTTTGAAGGTGACGCGTTTCTGTTGATTACTCAGAAGTTTTGCACGCGACTTGCCAAACGAAAGCGCCTTGTTGCCGCCCGACTGCATTTGCCGCAGCATGAAAATCCAAAAGCCGAAGATCAGCAGAAACGGCAGCAGGTAATAGAGCGCGGGCCACCAATAGCTGCTGCTGCCTGACTCGTCGTCGACCTTTTCGACGTAGCGCTTGTTATCAGCCGGATCGGTTGCAATCGCAGCCTTAATGATATCGTTCTGAGCAGTCGTGTTTGTTAGCGCTACGTGATATTCGATATTTGGCGGTTGCTTATCGACTGCAACAACTTCCGTTTGCTTAACGGTAATCTGCTTCAGCGACTTCTCTTTGATTTTCTGATCGAGCTGCGTGAGATCGATATTCGCGGTGTTCTTGGTGCCCGGGTTCACCAGCTTATAGATCAACAGCGCACCCGCGATGATCAGCACCCAGAAGATGATTTGTCTTGCTGTGGAACTCAATGCCTTCGATTCCTCCGGGGCCGATCATACCTTAAATCGGCCATTCTTGTAAGAGCCCGCTAACTAATTGCCTCGCGTCGCTCCGTCATACTCAACCGGTCAGACGGACGTTTTATGATGCGTTGGCGTAGATTGCAGCTGCCTGAACATCCGCTGGCGGTATACGGCTGCGACGCTGGTTTGGTTCAAGCTAAGGCGCTTTTGGGGCGCCCGCGATAGTGCAACAGGCCGCCTTTGCGATATGCGCTGGCGCCGCCGGGTAACTCAATTGCGCGTCCACTCTTGGTGCTGCCCAACAGATTCTCGAGCGCCACAATGTGCACGTGCTCGATTCGGATGAGATCGCCGCGATGTTGAGCAAGCCAAAGCCTTAGCGCCCGGCGCCTGAGCGCGACCGGCGCCACTCGCAGCAAATCGATGCGCAATGAATTCCCTGGCCGCTTCGCACCGGACTGCTGCGACAACTCGAGCAGGCGTGCCGCCGCAGCCTCCAAGGCCGCGTTGTCCTCGCGCAGAATCTCTGCACTGCGAGCCACGCCCTGGATGAATCTCGGATTGAAGCTCTCCATCAACGGCAAGAGCTGTTTTCGCACCCGCACCCGCGCAAAACTCTCATCCGCATTCATCTCATCGCTGCGATAATCGATTGATTGTTGCCGGCAATAGTCTTCGGTATCCGGCCGGCGCGCCCATGACAACAAAGGCCGCGCCAGAATAATCTCGCTTCCGCGAGTCAATGGCCGCACGGATTCAATCCCGCTTAGCCCTTCACCACCGCTCCCTCTCATCAGATGCAGCAAAACTGTTTCCGCCTGATCATTCATCGTGTGAGCGGTCAATACGAGGTTCGCTTTGTTTGACCTGGCAGTGTTGGCGAGAAACTCATAACGCGCGCGCCGCGCCGCTTGCTCGAGATTGTCGCCAGTCCTTGACGCGAGTGACTTAACTTTTCGGGTGCCGACGATCGCGCGGTGACCCAGATCTCCGGCCAACGATCTCACCCAGCGCGCATCCGCGTCACTCGCTGCGCCGCGCAATTTGTGATTCAGGTGGGCGACGACGAGCTTAACTTTCAGCTTCTCTGCGCGGATCAATTCGTTCAATGCAAGTAACAGCGCGACCGAATCAGCGCCACCGGAAACAGCCACAACGATCGTGGCGCTCTCGAAAGAAAGGTCGAGCTTTCTCCATTCCTGCAACAGGCCTCGCGTAAACCTGGTTAGCGCGGACCTCGGAAATGGTGGTTTATGTTTCGCCGGAGTTGTTTTGCGTGACTTCGTCATCCGTGCGGGCAATCAAGAGGTGCTACTACCTGGTCAGACACTCCGATTCTAACATCGAAGCTCCGTCCCTAACGCTTTCTCTCTGAAAAAGCTGGTTTGCGATTCCCTCCCCGCAAGCCGTAAGATCATCCGTCAACCCTGCCAAGCCCATGGAAATCACGGTCGCAATCACCGGAGCTTCAGGCGCGATTTATGCGCACCGAACTCTAACTCATCTGGCGGCGAGCGGAGTCGTCGAGCGCATCAACCTGATCATTTCTGACTCAGCCAGGACAGTGGCGATGGTCGAGCTGGGTTTTGATTTGCGCAGCGCTCATGAAAAAAAGATCAACGAGTGGGTCGGTCTGGCTGCCGATGCAAAAACCATTCGCTTGCACCGACTGGATAACATGGCGGCGACGCCGTCGTCGGGATCGCATCCGCAGGCGGGAATGATCATTGTGCCGTGCTCGATGGGAACCCTGGGGGCAATTGCGTCCGGGGCCGGTACAAATTTGATTCATCGCGCCGCGGATGTAACTTTGAAAGAAGGTCGCAAGCTGGTTCTGGTGCCGCGCGAGACACCTTACAACGCAATTCATCTTGAGAATATGCTGAGGCTTTCGCGCGCGGGCGCGCAGATCGTCGCGGCCAGCCCCGGCTTTTATCATCGGCCGCAAACGATCGAAGCCCTGGTGGATCATTTATGCTTTCGGATTCTGGATCAGTTCGGGATTCCGCATTCGACCGCCACGAGATGGAAAGGCGATCAGAACGCCAACGTTTAGAGGCGGGCTACTGCCCGCCAATTCAGGTCGCCCGAGGCATGGGCGGTAGCCCGCCTCTAAACGAATTGAATGATAGTTAAGTAAACGACTCGAATGATTCTTAAGAACATCCGCACCACGCTCGAGATGATCAAGATCGAGCACACGCTATTCGCGCTGCCATTTGCTTTTCTGGGTGCGGTGCTGGCGGCGCGAGGAATTCCTTCGCTCTGGCAAATCATCTGGATTGTCATCGCGATGGTCGGAGCGCGATCGACCGCAATGGCTTTCAATCGCATCGCCGATCGGGACTACGATGCGCGCAACCCGCGCACAAAGATGCGCGCCATCCCGGCCGGTGGGTTATCAGTTGCCTTCGTCTATGCGTTCACGATCGTGAGCGCGGCGATCTTTTTCCTGGCGGCCGCCATGCTCAATCGCATGACACTGCTGTTATCGCCGCTGGCGCTGGCGAGCGTCGTGCTTTACTCATACACGAAGCGCTGGACGCTGCTTTCGCATTTGGTCCTCGGCTGGTGTCTCGGGATTGCTCCGACTGGCGCATGGATCGCCGTACGCGGCTCAATCGATAGCCCGGTTCCACTCCTGCTATCTTTGATCGTCATGCTGTGGACCGCGGGCTTTGACGTGCTTTATGCGTGCCAGGATTATGATTTCGATCGGCGCGAAGGTTTGCGCTCGATTCCCGCGCGCTTCGGCATTGCGCAATCTTTATGGATTTCGCGAGCGCTGCATGTCACAGCATTCGTTGCGTTGATTGCGCTATACTCACTGACGAAGCTGGGCACCCTGGCCGTCATCGGAGTAGTCGCAACCGGCGCGCTCTTGATTTATCAGCACATGCTGGTGCGCGCGAATGATTTGAGCCGGCTAAACGCGGCGTTTTTTACCACCAATGCGTTTGTGAGCGTCATCTTGTTTCTGACTTTTGGCAGCGCGGTTTTCTGGAAGCTCTGAGGAACTAAAACTATGAGTGCAACTTTCAATCTTTCGATTGCTGATCCGCTGGTCCTATCTATCTCTAATCCTCTCGAAGTTTATTTTGACGGATCGAAATTCCGAATGAACGATGACGAGTACTTTCATTTCTGTCAGCTCAATCGCAACCTTCGAGTTGAGCGAACCAGCGAAGGAGATATCATTGTTATAGCTCCCACCGGAGGAAAAGGCGGAATACAAAACGCAAAGCTTATTGCAAGACTGACAAATTGGGCGGAACAAAATGCGACCGGCCAAGTCTTTGATTCGTCGACGGAATTCATCCTACCCAATCGCGCGGGTCGAGCCCCAGACGTCAGTTGGGTGCGCAACGAGCGGTGGGGCTCATTGACTGAGAAGGAGCAAGCGCAATTTCCGCCACTGTGCCCTGACTTTGTCGTCGAACTTCGATCAAAAACCGACAGGCTCAAAAACTTACAGGCAAAGATGGAAGAGTACACTGCCAACGGCGCTCAACTCGGCTGGCTGATCGATCCCTTAGAGCGAAAGGTTCACATCTATCGTCCGGCCGCCGAGCCCGAAGTTCTGGACAATCCCGAAAATGTTTCCGGCGAACCACTGCTTGAAGGATTTGTCTTGGACGTTCGATCTATTTGGGATTAGAAACGCTTTATGAGTTTTTCACACGACACAAAACTGAGCGACATCTGCGCGAAGGTTAAGACCGGCGAGCGTCTCTCGCTGGACGACGGAGTTGCTTTATTCAACACAACCGATTTGAACGCGCTCGGGAAACTTGCCGACACCGTGCGGCGGCAAAAGCACGGCCGCACGACTTACTTCAACGTCAATCGTCATTTCAATCCGACAAATGTCTGTTATGTTGACTGCAAGTTCTGCGGCTTCTTTCGCACGCCGCGCCAACCGGATGCCTACACGCACAACATCGAGGATTCTCTGCGGATCGCCGGACAAGCCGTGAATGAAGGCGCGACCGAACTTCACATCACCGGCGGGCTGAACACGAAACTGCCGTTCAGTTACTTCACCGATCTGCTTTCGTCTCTGAAGAAAGCGTATCCGCAGCTTCATCTGAAAGCATTCACGATGGTCGAGCTCGATCACTTCGCGCATTTTTACAAGATGGAAGACGAGGACGTGCTGCGACAGTTGATCGATGCGGGCCTCGATTCATGTCCGGGCGGCGGCGCCGAGATCTTTCGCGAGCCGACGCGCTCGATGATTTGCGCGCACAAGTGCGATGCCGAGCGCTGGCTCGATCTCGCGGGCAAAGTTCACGCC
>DASWQK010000054.1:0-2520 GCA_036403735.1 Pyrinomonadaceae bacterium | reverse complement strand
GATTACCGATCTGAACCGAGTGTCCGGCGTTGTGGCCGCCCTGATAGCGAACGACGACATCGAACCGCTCGGCGAGCAGATCGACAATCTTGCCTTTACCTTCGTCGCCCCACTGGGCGCCTATGACCGCTATTACCATTGTCAGAAACAGGTCTATTTCAGATTCGAGATTTCAAATTCCAGAAAACGGACACAAAACAGGCGCGGCCCGCTCACAGAAAGAACGAAACCGCGCCCAAGAATGCTTGCGAAATTACGCAGCGGTTGCCGCTCCGACGTGCTTGTCGATCATGCGTGAAATCGCGGCTTCCGACGTGGCGCCGACGACGCGTTCTTCTTCGTGACCGTTCTTGAAGAGTATCAGAGTTGGAATGCCTTTGATTCCAAAACGCTGGGACACTGAAGGGTTGTCGTCGACATTTAGTTTCACGACGCGTGCGTTGCCCGCATATTTTTCGGCGACGGCCTCGACGGTTGGCGCCAGCATGCGACAAGGCGCGCACCACGCCGCCCAGAAATCAACCAGCACCGGCTGATCTGATTTCAGTACGTCTGCTTCGAAACTGCTATCGCTGACTTCTTTTACGTTATCACTCATTGAAAAAGCTCCTTGGATTTCTGATGGTTCAATTCGGATGACTGCTAGTTAGAGCTTGGAATCTCTTCGTAAAGTTGAATGTATTTCTTTGCGGCTGCCGACCATGAATTGTCAGTCGTCATACCGTTTCGTTGAATCGTCTCCCAAGCTTCCCTCTGCTTATAAAAGTAAAGCCCTTCGCGGATTTTTTCAAGCATGGGGAGGACCGCATAAGGTCCAAACTTGAATCCGTTGCCTTCATTCGTGGCATTGTCAAACTGCTGGACTGTGTCATCAAGACCGCCCGTTGCTCGCACCACCGGCACGGTGCCGTAACGCATGCTGTACATTTGGTTGAGTCCGCAAGGCTCATACAGCGACGGCATCAGGAAAAGATCGGCACCTGCTTCAATCTGATGGGCCAACGGTTCGCCGGCGAAGCCTTTGTAGATGCCCACGCGATGCGGCGCCGCGTCGTGCCAGCTTTGCAGGAAATCTTCGTACTCTTTCGCGCCGGCTCCCAGCGCAATGAAGAACGCACCCGTATCGAGAATGCCGCTCGCTCCCTGGCGAATCAAGTCATAACCCTTTTGTCCAACTAGTCGTGAAATGATCGCGATGATTGGCCGCTCAGGTTCTTCCGGCAAATCGAATCGACGCAATAGATCGAGTTTGCACTCGCGCTTGCCGGCGAGATCTTCAGCCGAAAAGTTTGCCGCGATGTGTGGGTCCGTTTCCGGGTTCCAAACCTCGTAGTCCACGCCGTTCGTGATTCCGCGGAGTCGATCGCTGCGCGCGCGCATCAGCCAGTCAAGACCATACCCTTGCTCGGCCGTTTGAATCTCCCGTGCATAGCGCGGACTAACCGTTGACAGGGCGTCCGACGCGATTATTCCAGCTTTCAAAGCGGACGCCGCGCCTTTCAACATGAAATCGTCCGTATAGGCGCTGAGGTCCAGCCACCACAGATCGGTAGGGTTGAAGAACCCCTGATACGCGATGTTGTGAATCGAGAAGAGAATCTTCGTGTTGGCGAAATATTCTTCCTGACGACGGCGGGCGCGCATCTCGATGGCGGCGAACCCGCAGGGCCAGTCGTTGCAGTGCAACACATCAGGCGCGTTGTCTAATCGCTTGAGTAACGCGATCGCTGCGCGGCAGAAAAAAGCGAAGCGCTCAAAGTCGTCATTGTCTCCGTATATCTTTCGCCTCGAGAAGTAATGCGGCGCATCGATCAAATAAGTAGGGGCCTTTAGAGCATCACTTTTCCAGATACTGACACGCGGCTGTTTCCCGCGCCACGGCACTTCCAGATCTTCGATGAATGGTTTGCTTAGAAGAGATCGATCGATTTGATCGTAAAGGGGTAGGATCAGAAATGAATCAACACCTTCGGCATGCAGCGCGTTGGGCAACGCCCCGGAAACATCGGCGAGCCCGCCTACTTTGGCGAACGGAACTGCTTCGGGTGAAATGATGGCGACGCGCAATGGCGCTGAACTTTGGACTTTGGTCTTTGAACTTTGTTCGCTTACCAACAATGAGTCACCCTGGGCATGAAGTCCAAGTACAAAGAACCAGGCACAAAGTACGGCCGCTAGGTTTGCATCGACGCGAGAAACTCCGCGTTGCTCTTCGTCTTTTCCAATCTTTCCAGTACGACTTCCATCTGTTCAGTTGGTGAAAGCGGATTCAAAACGCGGCGCATCACCCAGACGCGACTGAGGTCGTCTTTCGGAATCAACAACTCTTCCTTGCGGGTCCCGGATCTCTGCAGATCGATTGCGGGGAACAGACGCTTGTCACTCAAACGCCGGTCGAGATGAATTTCGCTGTTGCCGGTGCCCTTGAACTCTTCGAAGATCACGTCGTCCATGCGCGAACCGGTATCGATCAACGCGGTGGCGATGATCGTTAGCGAGCCGCCTTCTTCGATGTTGCGC
>DASWQK010000053.1:0-5870 GCA_036403735.1 Pyrinomonadaceae bacterium | reverse complement strand
GGAGGTACACGAAGAACACAGCCGGCTTAGACTTAGCAATTCTGCGATGATAGAGTCACATCATCCCTAACAAGACGATCTGAAATTTGAAATTGGAGATACAAATCAAACATGTCATCACCACAACCCGCCCAAACCACGCCGCGCCGCTATCAACTATTCATCGACGGTCAATTCGTCGATGCGGAATCGGGCAAGACATTCAAATCGCCTAACCCGTCGACCGGCGAAACGTTTGCGGAAGTCGCCGAAGCTGATGCGGCCGACGTCGATAAGGCCGTCGCCGCCGCGCGCAAAGCTACGACCGGTAAATGGGCAAAGATGAGCGCGCGCGATCGCGGGCGTTTGCTCTACAAACTGTCGCAGTTGATCGAGCGCGATGCCGCCCAACTCGCCGAATTGGAAACCCGAGACAACGGCAAGCCAATCAAGGAATCGACTTACATCGATCTGCCGGGCGTGGTTGAGAACTTCGAGTACTTCGCGGGTTGGCCCACGAAGATCGAAGGCGAAACGATTCCGGTCCCGGGCCAGATGTTCAATTACACTCTGCGCGAACCGGTCGGCGTCTGCGGACAAATTATCCCTTGGAATTTTCCTCTGCTGATGGCGGCGTGGAAGCTCGCGCCCGCGTTGGCTGCAGGGAATACCGTGGTGTTGAAGCCGGCGGAACAAACTCCGGTCACGGCAATCGAACTCGCAAGGCTGATTCAGGAAGCAGGCTTTCCGGAAGGTGTGGTCAACATCATTCCCGGATACGGCGAGACTGCCGGCGCCGCGCTTGCCTCACACAAAGGCATCGACAAGATCGCGTTCACTGGATCGACCGAAGTTGGCAAGCTAATCGCGAAAGCTGCTGCCGGTAATCTTACGAAGGTCTCTCTCGAACTCGGCGGTAAAGCTCCGAACATAATCTTTGCTGATGCGGATCTCGAGCAGGCGGTCAACGGCGCGATGATGGGGATCTTTTTCAATCAGGGCCAGGTGTGCTGTGCCGGCTCGCGCATCTTCGTCGAAGAAAAAGTCAGGGATGAATTTCTTGGCCGATTCAAAGAAAAAGCCGATCGCATCAAAGTCGGAGATCCGATGGACCAGACGACTTTAATGGGGCCGCAGGTTTCGGAAGAACAACTGAATCGTATCAAGAGTTATGTCGACGTCGCGCGCGAAGAAGGCGCGACCGTGTTTACGGGTGGTGGGTCACCGCAACTCGATCCGCAATTTCAAAATGGTTATTTCTTTCAACCGACGATCTTCAGCGACGTCGACAATTCCATGCGCGTGGCGCAGGAAGAAATCTTCGGCCCGGTCTCAAGCGTGATCACTTTCAAAGACGACGACGAACTGATTCAGAAAGCGAACGATACGATCTACGGATTGTCGGCCGGAATTTGGACGCAGAACCTCACGCGCGCGCATCGCTTCGCGAAGGCGATCAAAGCCGGCGTTGTTTGGATCAATACCTACAACATGATGAACGCGGCGTCGCCATTCGGCGGCTACAAACAATCAGGCTACGGACGGGAAATGGGCAAGCACGCGCTGGAACTCTACACCCAGGTGAAAAGCGTGTGGGTTGATCTCTCCGGCAAGCCGATTGGTTGGTTTGGGAAGTAAACCGTCGCGCGGTCAGCGAGCACGGTGATTTGCTCCGCGTCGTGGCGGTTTGATCGGAATCAGCTTTCGCAACGCACGATTGACTGACCGCGAGTCAGGAAAATGCTTCCTCACGTCGGGCTCAAGCATCACGGCCCCCTCTTCCAGCGTGAAGTACTTAACATTAATTGACCCGTCGGCCTTGTGAATTCTCACGCTATGGCCCTGCCGATAGCCTTGATAATACTTGCCGCGAACACCTTTCATCCCGGAGAGATCATATTCGGGACGCATTTCGTCCGCTTCGTTTTCAGTCTTTCGCTTTTTCATAGACTTCGCGCTCGGCCGGCGTTGCTTTCCTTGCATTGATGAACTTAATGATGATGATCGCATCATCTTTTAGTAGCATCAATCACCGAAGGGACGATCTCGCTCAACGGTCGCTGGTAGTATTTCGCACCGGCACGCTACATTCGCTGTTCCCCTGCCCTTGTCCTTTTCTATAAGAGGATTTCAAACATGATTAAGAGCTACTTGCTCCAGGCTTGGGTCTTCGCCCTTTTGCTTACCATCTCCGCGTTTGCGGCATTGGGCCAATCTCCAAACACCGCCAGCATGAACGTTACGGTGGTCGATCAAAACGGCGCTGTAGTTCGCGGGGCGAACGTTTCGGTGGTGAACACGGCCACCGGCGCTACGCGTGAAGCGGTCTCGGGCGAGGAAGGAACAGCAACAATCGCGGCGCTGCCGTTGACTGGTAAGTACAAGGTCACAGTCACGATGACGGGCTTCACCGCTCAGGATGCGACCGGTCTTGAACTGCGCGCCGGTGAAACGGCGACTGTGAAAGTTAAACTCGTAGCGAGCGGCGGCCAGAGCGAAGTCACGGTTTACGGCACCACCGAAGGCGTGCGCACCAGCCCGCAGATCGGCGTTCCCTTGCGCACCGATCAAATCAACGAGACCCCAATCCTCGGACGCAAGACATCGACGCTGCCGCTTCTCAATTCGGCTTTCCGACAGGGGAAGGGAACCGGAGACCTCTTCGTCAACCAGACTTACTTCATCACCGGCGTGGGTTCGCGACGCACGACTACGTTCACGCTCGATGGCGCGAGCAATGATGAAGGTTGGGGCCGGCAGACGGCGATAGCCACAATACCGATCGGCGCGATCCAGGAATTATCAGTCCTCACGAATGCGTTCTCTTCCGAATTCGGATGGACCTCTGGCCCGGCTTTGAACATAGTTACCAAGTCGGGCACAAACGATATCCATGGTGAAGGACTGTTTTTGATCCGTCCCGGTGGTTGGCAAGCGAAAACGTTTTCGACTAAGGGTTTCTGTCCGCCGTCTGTTTCGAGTTGCGTCACGCCGACGACGCTAACGGCTATCAATCCGGTCGATGTTCCGGATGCTCTGCAACAAGTGTCCGGGACCATTGGCGGCCCGATCAAAAAAGACAAGACATTCTTTTTTGCGACGGCTGACTACACGCGACAAAACCGAACGACGTTTCTTTCGACGGCGTTGCCGGCATTTGTGCTGCCGGCCGACGGGCATTTGGATTACACGGGACATTACCGTCAGTTTCTCTTTGATGGCCGGGTCGATCATAAGTTCACGCCCAGCGAAACGTTGATGGTTCGCTTCAACGTCGATCGATTTTCCGATGACAATCCCCAGGACGCGGTTGGCGGGACCAGCGCACCAAGCGTCGCTCGCAGGTATTCCAGGGCGTCATGGACCACGCAGGGCAATTTCACCTCAGTGATAAGTTCTCACCTTCTCAATGAAGCTCGCGTCGCTTATCTCCACGGCGATCCGGTTACACTCTGGGAAGCGCAGACGCTTTCAACCACTTACACACGCGCCGGGGCCGTGCCCTTCACGATCGGACAGTCGCGCGCTTCGAATCTTTGGGGTCATCAACTTCAGTTTGCGGACACACTCTCGTGGTCAACGGGTAAGCACTACCTGCGTTTTGGCGGCAGCGTCATCCATCACCGGTCAGGCGGCTTCGGCAGCGAGCCCGGTACGGCAATTCTTGGTACCTTTACTTTCAAGAACACGACGACCGCTCCTTTCGGTTCATTGACGCTGGCTGATGTGCAGAACTATTCACAGCCGATTGATTTCGGAATCAATAAGTACAACCTCGGACAATGGCTGTTGAGCGGATTCGTGCAGGACGATTGGAGGGTCCGTTCCGATCTGACTGTGAATTTCGGCTTGCGCTATGACCGTCAAACGCTGACTGACGCGAAGAAGAACTTTGAGCCGCGCGTGGGGTTTGGTTGGCATCCCGGCGGCAATCCGCGGACATCGATTCGCGGCGGCTATGGCATGTATTACACCCAGATTCAATCGAACCTGGTCGCGAGTTACCTGGTGAACGGGCTCGATGGATTGACGACCTACACCGCGACCCCGGGTCAGACGGGTTTTCCAACATCGCTGACGAGCGTGCCGGTGAATGTCGATCCCAAAACGGTACCCGCAGCGGAATTACCGGCGCGGGACATCACGATTCAAGCCGGCCGCCGCGATTTCTATCGAGCACAGTTTGCGCGCTTTGGATTGAACTTCGATCTCCTGCCGTTCTATCCGGATAAGTTGGTGAACCCGCGCAGCCAGGTCGTCTCGATTGGCGCAGAGCGAGAAATAGCAAAGGGAATGTTTTTCGGCGCCGACTTTGTGCATCAGCACCTAAGCGATATCAATCGCACCGTCGATTTAAATGCTCCTTCTATCTTCGATCGCACCGCGCCCGGGCAGGTAAGAACAGTGGCTGCGGCGAATTTGACGCGACCAATCCTCCCAGTTAACGGCGGCATTCGTCAGGTCAACGTGCTGATGAATCTCGGCAAGGCCGACTACAACGGATTGCAGACGTTGTTTAGCTATCGAGGCAATCGCAAGATGTACGCATCGGTGAGCTATACCTTGTCGAAAGCGACGAACACCAGCGAGCCTGACGGCAACGGCATCAATCCGAACCAAAGCATCATCTCGCGACTTGGCGAAGAAGAACGTGGCCTGAGCGTGGTCAATCAGCGACATCGCGCGGTGATCACGTTCCTTTACCACTTTCCGTTCCAGATTACCGCGGGCACGTTGACGACGCTGGCCTCCTCGCGGCCATTCAATGCGACGACGGGCGTTGATAACAACGGCGACGGTGCGAATAATGACCGGCCTGTGATCAATGGAGTAGTAGTTCGCAAGTCAGTCTTTCAAGGCACGCCTACTTCGGACGTTTCCTTCTTTGTCGAGAAGCGCTTGCTCAAGAACGAGACTCGTAACATTATTCTGCGCCTCGAAGGCTTCAACATCTTCAACCACGCGAACATGCTGGGACGCGGAGTTACTACTTACGGCGACGCAACGACGCCGGCCACGACTTTCGGGCAATTTGTCGGCGGCGTCGGCACGGCTACAAATGCAATCCCGGCCTTCGCTAATATCGATCCGCCGCGAACGTTTCAGTTGCAGGCGCGATTTGTATTCTAAGGTTCGGAGTTCCGCCTTCAGGCGGCGTTGATCGTTTGGTTGTGAGCCGCCTAAAGGCGGAACTCCAAACTTAACGCGCGATTCGTACGCGCATACTGTCATTCGCAATGAAACGAATTTTACTAATCGCAACCCTATCGCTCCTGGTTATCTCAGCACTCAGTTGCTCACGCTTTCATAACGCGGCGACTGATTCAAAGGATGCGCGGTACGTCGTTATCTCGCCGATCTACAACGAGATCATTTGGGCGCTGGGCGCGCAGGACCACGTCGTCGGCATCGATTTGTCGACCACCTATCCGCCCGATGTAAAAAAAATCCAAACTGTTGGCTATCATCGCGCGCTGAGCGCCGAGGGCATCCTTTCGTTGCACCCAACTGCGATCATCCATGACGGAAACATTGGACCGCCGAACGTAATCCAACAACTGCAAAGCTTGAACATCCCGATGAAGACGTTCACGGCGAAGAACGACTCGTTCGATAACACGAAAGCTCTGATTCGCGAGATGGGTGCGTACTTTCATAAGGAGAGCCGCGCGGAAGAACTCTGCAACACGCTCGACACGCAAAGGGCCGCCGCTCTCGAAAAAGTAAAGCAGTATGCCGATCATCCCAAGGTGGCGGTGATTCACTTTGGCCGTGCGTCAAACGTTTATATGGTCGTCGGTAAAGGCGGCGGCGGTGACGGCGGCGGCGTGAGTCAGATGATAGAATTGGCCGGCGGACAGATGGCCGTTGAAAACAAAGGGATGCAACGG
>DASWQK010000052.1:0-8151 GCA_036403735.1 Pyrinomonadaceae bacterium | reverse complement strand
GGATTGGTGAAATCGCGCAAACGGCCGGCGCGCTCGTGCTGGTTGATGAAGTCTATCTCGAAGCATTGTTCGAAGCTGCGCCGCGTTCTTCAGTTCATCTCGGCCCACAGTTCATTGCTACCAGCAGTTTCACGAAAGGCTATGGCTTGAGTGGCTTACGCTGTGGTTGGATTTTGGCGGAGCCTGAACTCGCGCAGCGCATGAGACTGCTGCACGACATTTTTGGCGCGCTCGCTCCTCATCCTGCCGAACGATTGAGTGTATTGGCGATGAGCAAACTTCCGAAGTTTATCGCTCGCGCGAAAAACATTCTGGAAACAAATCGCGCGGTGCTGAATGACTTTTACGATTCACGCGGGGATCTCAAGATCGAGCATACCCGCATTGGCACAACTTCGTTTCCTGAGTTGATGAGAGGAAAAGTGAACGACCTTTACACGCTACTCACTGAAAAGTATGACAGCGCGATCGTACCGGGCCGGTTTTTCGAGTCACCCCAGCATTTTCGCATCGGCATGTGCGCTGAGCCGGAGTTGTTTGGTGAGGGCGTCGAACGATTGGGCCACGCACTCGATCAACTTTCCTGATGAAAATCACGATCATCGGGGGTGGGCCGGCGGGAATGTACTTCGCCATCCTCATGAAAAAGGCAGACGCCGCCCACCACATCACGATCTACGAACGCAATGGACCGGACGATACGTTTGGCTGGGGGGTCGTGTTTTCGGGAAGGACACTGGCAAATCTGCACGCAGCCGATGAAGTTTCCCATGCGGCAATCACTCGAGACTTTCAAGCGTGGGACAATGTCGATGTCGTTCATCGTGACGAAAAGATTTCGATTCACGGCAACAGCTTTTCCGGCATCGCGCGCCTTCGTTTGCTCAACATCCTGCAAGCGCGATGTGAACAACTCGGCATTGCGATCAAATTTCACCAGGAGATTTCAGAGATCACCGAGCTGAAACACGAATGTGATTTGCTGGTGGGCGCGGATGGAGTTAACAGCTTCTTGCGGCAAGCGTTCGTCGCAAACTTCAAGCCGGATTTGAGCGTACGCCCCAACAAATACATCTGGTATGGCACGCATGAACTTTTTCACGGCCTCACTCTTACGTTTCGCGAAACGCCGGCTGGTGTTTTCGCGGCCCACTCCTACAAATTTGATGAGCAGACCAGCACCTTCATTATCGAATGCGACAGCCAGACGTGGGCCAACGCCGGTTTTCAGACGATGGGCGATGACGAAGCGCGCGCTTATCTGGAAAACGTTTTTGCGCGCGATCTGAACGGCCACAGTTTGCTCTCGAACAATTCCAAATGGATCAACTTTGTGCTCGTGAAAAATGCAAATTGGGCGTTCGAGAATGTCGTCCTGCTGGGCGACGCGCTGCATACAGCCCACTTTTCGATTGGATCAGGAACCAAGCTGGCGATGGAGGACGCGTCTGCTCTGGCTGAATCTTTCAAAGCCACAGAGACCGCGTCGCAAGCTTTGCAGGAGTTCGAAACGAAAAGGAAACCTGTGATCGAAGACTACCAGGCAGCTGCACGCGAAAGCATGTTGTGGTTTGAAAACGCGAGAGACTACATGCATCTATCCCCGATTGAATTGGCTTACGTGTTAATGACGCGCAGCGGCAGAGTCGATCACGAAACCCTGAAGCGGCGCGACCCGGCGTTCATTGAAGCTTACGATCACGCGTAACCAAACGAAGAGCCGGCTTACCGGGGCATTAGCCCGACCGTGAGGGAGGGCTCATTTGCGATTCAGGCGTGAACCCTCCCTAACGGTCGGGCTAGTGCCCCGCTCATAACATTCCTTTATGCAACCTTCATTAAATCTTTCAGAATGGTTTGGCGCGATCGACATTTACCTGTTCGATCAGCTCTTGAAGGGACGAATCGTTCCGGGGATGCGAGTGCTCGATGCCGGTTGTGGCTCGGGCCGCAATCTCGTCTATCTGCTCAGGAGCGGCTTTGAAGTTTTCGGGGTGGACGAATCGAGCGCGGCAATTGAACAAACTCGGCGGCTGGCCGCGGCGCTGGCCCCGCATCTACCGCCGGACAACTTTCGCATAGAAGCGGTCGAGCAGATGTCGTTTACCGACGCCGGCTTCGATGTAGTCTTAAGTAGCGCTGTCCTCCATTTTGCCGGCGATGAAGTCCAGTGGATGTCGATGGTCAAAGAGATGTGGCGCGTGCTGAAGCCCGGTGGAATTTTCTTTGCGCGTCTGGCCTCAAGCATCGGCATCGAAGCGGAGGTGAGGCTAATCGCCGAAAGACGTTACGACTTGCCCGATGGCAGCCAACGCTTTCTGGTAGACGAGGCCATGTTGCTTCGCGTAACTGCGACCCTGGGTGGGGAATTTATTGAGCCGATCAAAACGACGGTCGTACAAAACATGAGAGCCATGACTACCTGGTGCCTGCGGAAATAGAAAGCGGGACCTTCGTGGCTAGTCTTACCTGGCGGATCTAAAACCAGGGCGCCATCCGAAACTCTCTTCACACGACTCAGGCATGGTTTATCCTGTCCATTCCATTCATGTAAAGACGCAGAACTTGCGGAACAACAATCGAGCCGTCTGCTTGCTGAAAATTCTCAAGCACCGCGAGCCAGGTGCGACCGACGGCGAGGCCGGATCCGTTTAAGGTGTGCACGAATTCAGGCTTGCCGCCGCCGGCGCGACGAAAGCGAATGTTCGCTCGTCGTGCCTGGAACGCTTCGTAGTTCGAACAGGAAGAGATTTCGCGAAAGGCGTTCTGCGAAGGCAGCCAAACTTCGATGTCGTAGGTCTTCGCGTTGCTGAATCCGAGATCGCCGGTCGAGAGCGTCACCACGCGATAGTGAAGGCCCAGCAACTGCAAAACTTTTTCAGCGTTAAGCGTCAACGACTCGAGTTCGTCATAAGAATTTTCCGGCAGCGAGTACTTCACCAACTCAATTTTTTCAAACTGATGCTGGCGGATCACTCCGCGCGTGTCTTTGCCGTAACTGCCGGCCTCTGATCGGAAGCAGGGAGTGTAGGCGGCCCACTTCATCGGTAACTGCGACGCATCGAGAATTTCTTCGCGATAATAATTCGTCACTGGAACTTCCGCCGTCGGCACCAGATAGAAGCCGCGCTCGTCCTCTAACCTGAAAAGATCCTGTTCGAACTTTGGCAACTGGCCGGTCCCGAAAAGCGAGTCTCGATTGACGATAAACGGCGGCAGAGTCTCCTGGTAGCCATGTTCACGCGTGTGCAGTTCCAACATGAAATTGATGAGCGCGCGCTCCAAACGGGCGCCCGCGCCGTTGAGAATCGCGAAGCGCGCACCGGTGATCTTGGTGGCGCGCTCCAGATCCAGAATCCCAAGCGCAGTTCCGAGATCAACGTGGTCCTTGGGCTCGAAATCCAATTCCGGTTTTGCGCCCCAGCGACGAATCTCGACATTCGCCGATTCATCGTGGCCAACGGGAACGCTCTCGTGCGGAATATTAGGCAGCGTCAAAAGTAATTCGCGCATGCGCGCTTCAACTCGAATGCGCGAATGATCGTGCGCGCTAATCAGATCCTTCAAATCACGGACTTTGTTACGTCGCGACTCTGCTTCCTCACGTTTGCCTCCCTTAATCAACGCTCCAATCTCACGGCTGGCAGTGTTGAGTTGGGCATTGAGTTCGTCTGATAGTGCAATCACCTGCCGGCGCTCGGCGTCGGCCTGGGCAAAATCATCGAGCGCTTCCACCGGCATGTGACGCTTTTCCAAAGCTGCGTGCACCACATCAAGATTCTCTCTAACGTAGTTCAAATCAAGCATCCCAACTACCTTTTCAGCCTTTGAGTTTCAGAAAAACAATTTGTAAATCTCTCATTCACACCTCGCTTCCTTCAGCGAGGTGCTAACACTGAGCGCGATTGCTGCTAGCCGTTTCAACGGCTTTCGAATTGGAAACTGTTGAAACAGTTAGGCAGATTCGAGCGCGCTGATCACACCTCGCTGAAGCGAGGTGTGAATGAAACTGATCTGGTTAATGTCGCGACATCTGGCAACACAACCTAGGATTCACACTGCCGCGAGCGGTTTTCGTGCCATCTTTCTCAATGCGACTTGTCAGCAACCTCACATGAAAAAATACGGTCGGCCTCTGCCAGCGTTTCGTGCGAGCCAACATCGTACCAAGTGCCGCGCACTTGCCAAACACAAAATGCGGTTCGCCGGTAAAGCCACTGCACCAGGCGCCCTGGCTGATCGGGATTGTTACCTTCCGCGAGATACTGTCGAATCAGCGGCAGCGTTGATCTCGGATAGTAATACAAAGCGATTCCCGTTACGGTGCTCTTTGGTTCACTCGGTTTTTCCTCAAAGAAACTAATATGGCCGTCGGCATCAATTTCGATCGCGTTGTATTTTTTGATCTCTTCGAGGTTGCCCACATCGTAAACGCCCAGGACGGGCTTGCCCGTTTCGCGACAGAACTCGCCGAATGCCTCAAGGCTGTGACTGAAGAGATTGTCTCCGGCAACCACAATGATGTCATCGTCGATGTTTGCTTCGGTCAGCACTAAATCCACGTCGCCAATCGCGCCGAGTCTGTTCGAATCGTCCGTGGTCCGGTCGTTAATGATAGTGATGGGCGCACGTTCATGCTTCAACTCGTATTCGTCTGCCCATCTTTGAAATTGACCGGCGAATTTCTCGTTCGTGACCACGTAGATGTGATCGATCTCTTTGATCGGCTGCAAATTATCCAGGACGTGCTCGATCATCGGCTTGCCTGCAACTGCGAGCAGCGGCTTCGGCTGATTCAGCGTCAGCGGATGCAGGCGCGTTGCGTAACCGGCCGCCAGAACGATTAACTTCACATACCCTCCCTATTGGCTATCGGAATCGTTATCGGAAACTTGCACGCAAGGTTGATCATCTCAAGACTCTCGATGAAGCTTTACAATAAAAGAAGCGTGCAGGGAAAGCGAGTCCGCCCCTCAGACTTCCACGCCGGATCCAAGCTTTGATATAGTGCGACAAATTCGAATCGTAAACTGAATGAAGAGGTGAACAACTGTTGACCGAAGAAAAGAGTTTTGCAGGACGTGCCGCGATCGTGACCGGAGCCACCCGGGGCATCGGCCGGGCAATCGCGCTGGAACTCGCGCGACGCGGCGCCGACGTGGCTTTCAATTACGCGAAGAGCGTGGAAGCTGCCGACAGCTTAAAAAATGAAATTGAGAAATTGGGCGTGCGCTGTCTGGCGTCGCAAGGTGACGTCGCCAACACCGAAGCAGCAGCCGAGATGGTAAAGCTAACCAAAGATACGTTCGGAAGCATTGATTTCCTCGTCAACAATGCGGGCATTGTGCGCGACACGCTGATTCTGCGGATGAAGGAAGCCGACTGGGACGCGGTGATTGACACGAATCTGAAAGGCGCGTGGAATTTTTCGAAGGCAGCACTGCGGGTGATGCTGCGGCAGGATGACGGCGGATCGATTCTCAACATCACTTCGATCAGTGGCGTTGTCGGCATGGCTGGTCAATCAAATTATTCAGCATCAAAGGCCGGCATGATCGGTTTGACTAAGTCTCTGGCGCGCGAGGTAGCCAGCCGCAAAGTTACGGTTAACGCGCTCGCGTTGGGAATGGTCGCAACTGATATGGCCTCGGCTCTCGATGAGACTTACCAGACAAAGCTCCTCGAACAGATTCCGCTCGGCCGATTTGCTGAAGCCGATGAAGTGGCGCGCATCGCGTGCTTCCTTTTATCGAATGATGCTCGCTATATCACCGGCCAGGTGATTCAGGTTGATGGTGGATTGGCGATGTGACGATTGAGAGCTTAGGGCTTGGTTTTTAGAGCTTAGGAAAGCCAGATTGACAGGCGAATCCTTGCTAGCTAAGCCCGAAGCTCTAATCACTAAGCTCCTGGCAAATTTCAGATTTCAAATTCAACATTCAAAAAGAAAGAGAATCGCCCCGCCAATCATTCAATCGGCAGGGCGAAAATTTCAGGGGTAGGTTCGGGTAGCTAAGGGTGGCTAGCCAGACTTGAGAATCGTTACTTAAGAGCGATCCTGTACTTCAAAGGCGGTGCTTGACGGCGGTAAAAAGTCTGCGGCTGGAAGTAAGAAAAAGCTGCCGCTTCGCTTCATAAAAAGCCATGCCCCTTTGAAAACTCTGCTTTGCCAACTCCTTATCAAACACCTGAGACGCGTTGAAGGTACACCGCCCCGGCCTTGCGGTCAAGCAAAGAATAGATAAAAGTGACAAGTCTGTGACAATCGTGCGGGCTTGTGGCGCGATTTATGTGGCTGGGCTGCGCATCTGGGACAAGCGATAAGCTTGCCGGCGAACCGCTTCGGAAACGTTTCGGTTCTGCGCAATCGCGTTGAGGTCCCTCGTGCGAATGCGGCCCAGAATATGAACGGCGGTGGCCATCGGCGTGCGAGGGTTCCGCGCGAGATTGTGAATGATCGAATACGATCGCGCCCACGCGCGATTCATTCCGATCAGGCGAAGTACTTCGTCGGCGACCTGCCGCATCGCGGCTATATTTTCTATTTCCTGATCAGAGATTCGCGGATTGTGGATCACGCCGGTGGCCACAATCTTGTTCGAGTCGCGAATCAAGATGCCGCGCGCCTCGCGGTCTCCCTTCAAGGCGAGCTTCATCCGGTCTTTGACCGTCATGAACATGATCCGGCGAATGAGTGAGATTCGTTCGGGCGAAATATCACCCTCGAGTTTCTCGGCATTGATAACGGCTTGAGCATTGGCGGCTGTTTGCTCGGGAGACTCAACCAGCATCTCTTCGATGAATTCACGCGCCAGCCAGGAATCATCAATGTCAACGTCCGATACTTCGATATGTTGCGCGATGATCCAGGCATCATCGATCGACAACACTCCGGTGGTCGTTGTCAGTTCTGCGCTCTCGAAAAATTCGGCTGCGGCCGAGTTCCCTCGCGCGCGCAACTCCTGGGCAATCTGCCGCGCACCTCGCTCTTTTTCAAAGAACTCGCGGCGCGTTTCTTTTACTCGCCGTTCCGCCTCGGCGCTGCGGGCCGGGTTAAGCAAAACTGCATCGATAATTTCGGGGGCCCGAATCAGTCGTTGCTGGTTAAGCGTGATCAGTTCGATCAACGCCGCGTTCGGCGTCGCCCGGGCCAGCAGAGCGATCGCCTCATCGGGAGTATTTGCGTTGGCGGCAATTGCCTCATGTATTTCGTTGCCGGCTGACCCAAGCGACGCCAGATAACCAAGCACTGCCGGCGCCGTAGTCTCCGTCGATGCGACTTGCAAGAGATCCCCGGGCGGCTGCGAAGCCATAGTCTCCTGCGCGGCCTGCGCTATCGCCGGATCGTTGTCGGCTGTCAGGTGGACCAGGGCCTCGAGCAGATCCGCCTGTGGCAACGGCAGCAATCCCCTGGCTGCGGCTGAACGCGCAGCCGGTGGAGCGTTGCCTGAAATAATCGATTGGACTACGGGGTTAGTTGATGTCACTTGTGACGCTCAGGAAACGATCGGTACCGGGAGTTTCAAAATATTGTTTTCGGAATGTAGGGCGGGCGCGCTTGTCCGTCCTTGAATTCGTACACCAGAGTTATGAACTGCGACGCCCGTTTCGCATTCCGAATCGCCGGCTCGAACTCAATCGCGCTCGTCGCCTTCATCGCCGACTCTGTCAGCCCGTGCGGCAGAGACTTGATCGCGAACACGTACTTAACTGTGCCGTCGGCAGCCAGCACTATGCGCAGCCTAACATCGCCGCGCGTTTTCGCGGTACGCGCCTCGTCCGTATATTCAGCCGCCGGCGCGTTTATCAAGCGGGCCGATTTTTGCACCTCACCTGAGCTAAAGATCGTGCGCAACTCGGGACTGCTGACCGGTTGTGCATAAAGCTCCATGGTTTCCATCCGTTCGCGCCAATAGTCCGCGTTGGGCGGATTCAATTTCAGAATTTCCTTAATTGTATTTGCAGCGGCGGCGAAAGCCTGGGCCAGATCATCCTGCCACTCGCGCAAGTGTTGATGATAATCAGCGGCGATCGGATATTGAGCGCGGCTGGGTGGGCCGGCAATCGTTTTCTCGATCTTTCCGTATTCAGCGTTCAGTTTGGCTTCGAGTTGATTTACCGAAGTTTGCTGAACCGCCGGAATTTCCGGGC
>DASWQK010000051.1:0-3666 GCA_036403735.1 Pyrinomonadaceae bacterium | reverse complement strand
CGCGGCGCGCAAACGCGGCGACCACGAATCTATCTTCCATTCCTGAATCAAAGGCGATTTTGGATCTTCCCAGGGAATCAGGCGCGACCCAAAATCCTTATCATTAACTAATAAAGTCACGCGCGTTTTGATCCAGGAAGTCTTTGCGTCCGTAGGTAGCACCGGTTGAATGTGCGCGCGCACAACAATCTCTCCGACTTTGCGACGATCATTCCGGCCCGGCACAACGTATTCGAAAAATCCCGAACCGGCGCCCCAGATGTATCCATCACCGCCGCCCAATTTTTCAAACCGCCCGCGCGTCACATTGTTCGGCGTAAATCGATAAAGAATCGATTTGTCCGCCGGGTTCTCATCATGAAAAATAATTTTCGGTTGCGCCGCTGCTTCACTCGACGATCTTTCAAAGGCAAGTTGATGCGGAATCAGATGTTTTCCCGGATCGGTCAGCTCGGGCGGCGGTGAAGCATTGACCAACGAGGTGAAGAGATGCGAAGCGCCGCGTATTTCAGCGAGCAACTGCGCGTCACGTGTTGATGAATACGTGACGCCATAACCGCGCTGCGTGTCAGGCGTGATGATCCAAAACATCGCGCCTCCGGCGCCGTTGCGTGCCGCATTTTCGAAGTAAGCTCGGTACCAATCGATTTGGCTGGCGCCATTGTAGCCTTCGGGGCCCATGCCAAATTCACCAAACACCAGGGGCTTTTTGATCGAGTAAGCAGCGGCCACGCGATTCTCGATAAACTCATTTATGTCTTTGGGCGAGTCGACAAAAACGTCTGTGTCGGTGCGCGGATAATGGTGCACGTCGCAATAGTCGATATTCGCGATCGCATGATCCCGGAGCCATTCGCGTCGTTCCGCCGCCGAACGATAACCCCAGTCACCGGGTGCAATCATATGATCCGCGTCGAGCGATCTTAGATAACCGCTCATCTCGGCAAACCATGCGCGGCGTTCTTCCCAACGGCCAGTCACGCATTGACCCTCATTGATCAATTCATATCCGAAAATGGTTGGATCGTCTTTGTAAGAGACACCAGTCACCGTGTTGCGGCGGGTGGCAATCCTCTCGACGTGGGCGCGATAGAGCTTGCGCGCAGTCTCGTTCGTATAAAACTGCATTGCCTTCTCGACATTGATACCGAAAGGAGACTTGTCGTCGTCGGCGCCGTTGACGCCGGACCAGCGCAGGTATTGAGTCACGCCACCCGTGTCTCGCCACCAGTTCACCAGGCAAAGCTGCACGCGCAAGTTGTTGCGTGCGGCTTCAGCCAGGACTTGATCCAGAAAAGCGAACTCGACTTCGTTCCATTCGTCAGGTTTGTTTCGGAAGGAATGCGTGCGCGGCCAATCGTTGAGATTCTCGATTGGCTTGACGTCGTTTGGGCCACCTTCGCCCGAGGCCCAGACGCGCACGACTTTGATTCCAATCTGGGCAGCTTGCTTCAGGGTGTCCGGCATGAGAGCGCGATCTTCATCGCGATACATGACGGCGAGGTTCGCACCCACGAATCGAAGTGGCCTGCCGTCTACCACGAATCGCCCGGCGCGCGCCTGCACAAATCCGGGGCGTCCGCGATCCCGCCAATTCGAGATCGCCAACAAAACTGCCGCGCCCGCAATCAAAGCGAGCGCGGCGAAAAGCAAACGCTTCCTATCCATAAGAACCTGGTTTGGAGTTCCGCCGTTAGGCCTTTTCACTCCTCCATGAACTGCCGCCTGAAGGCGGAACTCCGAACTCGTTATCGCGGCGGATTCGTCAGTCGCACGAATCCCATGATCGCGCAAATCGCCCCCAACACGACAAAGACATTCAAGAACGCTCCAAACTGAAGCACTGAATCAAAATCGTTTTGCTGCGCCCCCATGAAAGTGACGAAGCCGAGCAGAATAAACTGGATGTGATAAATCAGCAGGCACACGGCGGCAAAGCTGAACCAGCGCGTCGCAGCGCCAAAGGCGCGCGCCCGGGCGAAACCCAACACCGCGGCGATTAGCCAGGCAATGCCGCCAAGAATCAACAACCCGATGAACACCAGCGCAAAGTACGCCGGTTGCTTGGCACTCAATCCAGCTTGCAGCGAAAGCAACATTGCGAGCGGAAGCATCTTTATAATTACTCCTTAAGAAGAGATGTTACAGAACCGCGGGCTTCGTAACTTCCTCAAGAAACAGAAACGCCATTTGCGCAAGCGCGTTAGCGCAGGCGCAAACGGCGTCGCTCGATCAAACTCTCATCGCCGGTCGTAACGCGGCGAGCTTCGCGCCGGCGAAAACTTTTACCACAGATTTGTCGCAAGCAATCACAGGTCTGCGGAAGTGATTCTTGCCGATCCACTCTACTGGGTAATGTGAATCTCCTCTTCCTTGTTCACATGGCGCAGGAACAGCAACAACGCGCAAGCGCAAAAAACTATGGCCAGCACCAGCGCAATCACGCCCTGCCACTTGAAGACGCCTTCGGGGCGAGTAAACGCCCAAAATTCCCAACAGGCTCCAAGCAGCGAGGCCAAACCTACAATTGACAGAAGAAAGTCAACCATAATTAACCTCCGGCCGATCGTTCAGTCTTCCAAAATGAAAGGTTACAGATAAAGCCGCTGCGCAATAAACGAAATGTTTTGGACGGCTGCATGTTAACGCTGAGGGTGGATTAAGGCAAGCGGTTGGGGAGGCGGGCCGAGCAGCACCGAAACCCGACAGGTATCAGGGTTCGGTCGTCCTCACTCTTCATCAATCGTCAACGCACCTACCAAATACACAATCTCGCCGTCCACAGACTGCAGCAGGATGCTGTATTCACCGACGGGAGTATTTCGGGCAACGGTGATTTCAAAACTAATTGCCGGATAAGGCGTGTCGAATTCGGCTTCGCGGACACTGTCCGGGTCGATGCTAATGAATGGTGATGTAGATGAAATGCCGGCCGCGGGCACTTCGTCTATTCCCTCTCCGGCCACATACACGGTGAATTTCTTCCCCGGCTTCAACGGCAGAGCGACTGTTGACAGCTCGCCGTTCATACCGATGAGCCGCGGCGTCAGAGCGGGCGCAAGATTTGGCGAGACAAAGAAGCCGAGCGAGGTTGCCTTGTCGGCGAACACGGGAATTAACTGGCTCGCAGAACGCACGGCAACGTGAGTCCGGAACGGCGGCGTGGTATCGACCAGCCCGGCGTACGAGCCGTGCGCCGTGGCAATCTCATCTGCTTCCACGGGGCCGTCGAGGCTCTGTCCGATCACGTGATAACTGCCGCGCGGCAAAGCGTCGATACGATAGTCCCCCGACTGGAGTGTTATCCCGCCGGCAATGACGCGTCCAGTTAAAGCATCCTCGGCAAAGACGTGCGCGCCGAAAATCGGTTGCGACTGTCCCCCGATTGAATTTGCGACCAATCTTCCGAAGAGCGATCCGGTCCCGGCTCGCGATCCATACAATGCGCGCGCTCCGGCAATATCGTCTTCAGACAATGTTCGTTGCGTAAATGCCGGCAGATTATAGAGACCATTCATTGCCTGCCGCGGTTGCATCGTGGCTCCGAGAATCGCCGAGTGCTCGAGTCCGAGCAGGTGGCCGACTTCATGTGTGAAGGTCGATTCCAGATCGTAGGTGCCAGGGCTTCCGTCAGTGGAAAAAAGCACATTTGGATTTAGGGCGATA
>DASWQK010000050.1:0-8158 GCA_036403735.1 Pyrinomonadaceae bacterium | reverse complement strand
TCAGAACTTATTTGAATCAGGAATCAACAGGATTTGAACCACGAAGTCCCACCCACCATCAACGACGCCCGCCCTTCCTTGAAACCCCAAAATTAGGCTGTCATACAAATCGCTATAAGCAGACGACTAATCAAAAGGTATTGCTGGAAGTGTAATCTCGGGCGGTCGCAGGATTCGACGCCCGCTTTCAAAAGGAAACACGCCTCATGTTTGCTAAAGGTTCAAGCAACGCCGAATATCACTTGTTGCGGGCCGACGAGGAACAAACGCTCTGCGGTCAAATCGTCGCCCCGATTATCATCGACCAGCCGGTTAAGAGTTCACATCTTCACCTCACCACAACCAGACCAGCGAATTGCCGGCTCTGCGAAGGTTGCGCGGCACTGGGTGCGAGCGTGATGGCGGCTGGTCAGCAGCTCTAAACTCACCTTGTCGAATTTAGTCCCTTCTCTCAGGGTGATATAAACCTCATCAATTCACTTGCGGACGCAACGTTGAATCGACTGCGGGTTCCTCTGCCGCGCACCAAAGTGGGCCCGGATATCTGAGGTACGCCGGCCGGCTGCCACCCATCGAGAGTTCCTGAAAAGGTATTGCAGGAACACATGAGGCGCGTGTGACGAACACACACCATCTCCTGTACTAATCACTGTGATCGGCGTATCGTCTAAATGAACTCGACGTGTTCTTTCAAAACTCAACTCACGACATTGGGTCTGCACTTCCTTCTGAAGAGAGTTCCCTCCTTGTGCCGTCAGCTGCGTTGCTAGCTTGACCGGAAACAAGAGAGGTAGATCAATCCAACAATCTATCCAAATCTGCGAATGTTCATTGCGGTCGTGTGTCTCAGGCGCGCGCTGATGGACTTATCGTTCGCGATCCAGCTTAGAGCGTTTGCGTACATCCGAAATAGAAGAAGGTACTTATCTTGCAACCACCACCGCGGCCACCCCCTATGACAAATCAGCCGAGACCGACTAACAGAATACTCACAGCCCTGCCTCACGAAGAATTTGAGCGACTCCGTCCTAAGCTTCGCGAAATCAATTTTCACATCGGCGAAACTGTCTATCTGCCCGAGCAGAAAATGGATTACGCATATTTCGTCAACAGCGGAATAATTTCGTGGCTGGCGGCCGTGGAAAACGGCAATACAGTCGAAGCCGGAGTGATTGGGCCCGAGGGCATCGCCGGCGTGGCCATCGTTTTGGGAGCAAACTCAACACCCAATCAGGGATTGGCCCAAAGTGAGGTGAGGGCAAGCAGGATTGCCGCCAAGGATTTGATCGCGGAGTTTCGTCAGAACGGGAAACTGAGCGAGATGATACTGCGATTTGTGCAATCGATGTTTACCCAAGTGGCGCAAACGGCCGCATGTAATCGTTTGCACACACTCGACCAGAGGCTCGCCCGCTGGCTGTTAATGACGCACGACCGAATTAGCGAAAGCAAACTTCCCTTAACGCAGGAATTCCTGTCGCGCATGCTGGGCGTGCGTCGCGCCGGTGTCAGCGTCGCGGCCAACAGTTTGCGGCAGCAGGGAGTGATTGACTATCACCGCGGTGATATTGACATTGTCGATCGACCGGGCGTCGAAGGCCTCTCGTGCGAGTGTTATAAAATCGTGAAACAGGAATACGACGATTACCTTGCCAGCTAGAGCCGGGAGCTTTCCTTCAAATTCAGCTGCCAATATTATTCCTTTCAAGTGAGTATTAAGAGCGCGGGGCTGTGCTTGCGCTAACGTACGGAAATTTTGCTGCAAAGGAACTAAGCTTGTTCTTCCAGATCGTATTTTCCACAGGGACGAGAGCAGATTGAGCAAAAACAAACCGCACACGATTTTGGTGGTCGAAGATGTAGATGAGATCAGTGCGAATATGACCGCCGCGCTGAAAGAACGCGGCCACTTAGTCGAGCGCGCGTCGGATGCTGAGCAGGCAATTCAGATGGCTGAAGAGAACCGTCCGGCAATGATCCTTACCGATCTCGACTTGCCGACGTTCGATAACCTGATGAATTTGCTGCGAGCTCACACTGACCTGAAGAACATGGTCGTTGCCATCATCGACATCAACAGTCCGGAAGTCTCAGACCAGACCGTCAACATCCTTTGCGACTTCCAGGCGCTGGATGATCTAATTGAATCCTCACCAGCGTCCAATTGACTCTCCGTCTTAGTCCGGCATCGTACAGACCCAGTGCTTATACTTCGTCTCGCAGGTGGAAAAACTCAGGGCGTTCGATCTTAAGCTTGAAAAACTGGGCCGACCACCCGGGTTTTTCTCCTGCACCAATTTCTTGTGCCCCGACAGAAGGAAGTTCCCCCATGCCAATCGAGCCCCAGCCTGGGACTTGGTACATTGTTGTCACCTGTCAAAACTGTGACTCAACCGTATTCGTGTTCAGGGATTTGACTGACGGTAAAGGCTCTATAAACGCCACGTATTCCGTCACCTGTCCTCGCTGCCAGCAAAAGGGCGACTATGAGGGCCGGCATTATCAACACTCGTACAAGAGTTCAGCTCCATAATCCCCTGCGAAATGGGCGTTGTTTTTGAGATTCTGCGATCCGAGAGCGGGAAGGCTCCGCAAACAAACGCAAGGTAAGCGCGTGCCGTAATGGGACTTGCCGGATTTGGGTCGAACTTAGCCGGATCACTTTCTTCTTGACAGGCCAAAAGAGCATCGTTTAGCATTCGCCGTCGTTTCAATCAGTGCCAGGGTTTGGATTTGCACCTGCCTTCGCATTTCGATTTGCAAGCGCGACAAGCAAATGAGGCTTGGATTCTTTGCCTCGAAGTATGTGCGCAATGATCAGACTTTTTGGATCAAAGTGCACTTTGTTCGTTGTGTTTCCGTAATGCGCCCCAAATGAAAGCGCGTCCGGCTCACAGCATTAACCCGTCGGAAAAGTAGTCTGAAGTTTCGGCTTGGCTGCTGGTCCGTTTTTATCGAATCGTTAGGAGGATTCGTTTGTATGTCTAGAATAACCGGTAAGGTCAAGTGGTTTAATAATTCGAAGGGCTATGGCTTTATTGAGCAGCCAGGCTCGTCGGATATCTTCGTTCACTACAGCGCCATTCAGGGCGACGGCTTTAAGACCCTCGAAGAGGGTCAGGAAGTCGAATTTGAAGTGACGCAAGGGCCAAAAGGACCACAGGCTGAAAAAGTAACCAAAGCTTAGTCTCCCGGCTTGCTTTACAGCATAGCCACTGACCTCTTCCGGTCGTGAGCCCGGAAGACGCGAAACAAAAAGGCGATCTCAATTGAATTGAGATCGCCTTTCGTTTTTTCGCTCGTTGCCTGCTACTTATCGACCTTCGCCTTAAAGCTCACATGCCCGTTGTCGACGTCAACTGAGAAGGTTACGCGATCGGATCCGAACTGTTCCTTAAGAGCGTTGGTGCGCTCCATCACCAACCGATGAAATTTCGAGAACGTCAGATCCCGAGCACCCTCACCGCAACTCCGCTTTGCTTCCATCAACGCATCGTAAACGCCCTTTACGGTTCGCACATCGTGCCGAACGTCTGTGCACGAAAATTCTGAGCGGACAAATTGCGATGGCTCGCGAATCGCCGCTCGCAGTCCCGCGGCGCCGCGTCCTTCCTCACGATCCTGCAAAGTTCGCCGCCACAATTCGCGGAACGACGCGTAGCGCGTTGCGAGCGAATTGAAGTGATAGCGCTGCGCAAAACTGAGCGTGCGATCGTCCGCGAGCCGTTTCAGATGTGATTCAACTCGAAGTTTTGTATCGTACGGCGGCCGCTTGGCGCCTCCATTGAAATAGACATCGAACTCTATTTTGAGTCGGCGAATATCTTCTTCGATGCGAGTTAATTGCTCTTCGACTGTGGGCTCCATTTCAATGCCCGACAGTCGTTGCTTCTCCCGGCGTTCCTTCGCCAGCCTCTGTAATTTGTTATCGGTCTTGCGCAATTTGAAAATCTCCTGGCGCGGCGCAAGCAGGGTCGCCGCTGTAATTTGAGTGTAGGTGTTGGCTTTGACACGTGTCAATAATCTTTTTGGTAATTGATTCGGTGACCAAAAAGGGCCTATTCTGCCTGCGTTTACGAAACAGATTATGACGAGATCAAAAGATCGCAATTCCCTTCTGCGCGAGCTGCCGTCGGTTGACGCGTTGCTGAAGACTGATACTGCGCGAGGATTGGCCAATGAACTCGGTGCTCAGCGGGCGACCTTCCTTGCCCGTTTGGCAACTGAAGATATTCGGCAGCGTTTGCTGAATTCCAGCCGAAGCGCCGCTGGTGAAAACGGCGCTGACTCAGTTCGATCTGAGTTGCTGAAACAAGCTGAACAGCGACTGATAGAGTTGTATCGCATTGGCGAGGCGAGTGGTGTGCATCGGGTAATCAATGCGACTGGCGTTGTCTTGCATACGAATCTCGGTCGAGCGCCATTGTCCGACGCAGCGCGGCAGGCCCTCGATCAAGCTTCCGGTTATTGCACCCTGGAATATGACGCAACGGCGGGAAGTCGCGGCCGGCGCGGCGCGCGCGCCGAAGATTTATTGGTGGAGCTCACGGGCGCCCAGGCCGCGTTAATCGTAAACAACTGCGCTGCCGCGGCATTTCTGGTACTGAATACTTTCGCGCGCCACGGCGAAGCCGTAATTTCGCGCGGAGAACTTGTCGAAATTGGCGGCGACTTTCGCGTGCCTGACATTATGGCCCAGTCCGGCGCGCGCATGATCGAAGTCGGGACGACGAACCGGACGCGTTTGTCCGATTACCGTCGCGCCATCAATGAACGCAGTCGCCTCGTAATGCGCGTTCACACGTCCAACTACCGGATCGTCGGGTTCACTAAAGTCCCTTCTCTTGCCGAGCTCGCCACACTAACGCGCGATGCAGGTTTGCCTTTGTATGAAGACGCCGGCTCGGGGGCGCTGATTGATTTCAATGAATACGGAATCGAAGGTGAGCCAGTGATTCGTGAATCAATCGAGGCCGGCGCTGATATCGTGTCGTTTAGCGGCGACAAACTGGTCGGTGGACCACAGGCGGGCCTGTTGGTTGGCCGCACGGAATTGATCGAGCGCATGCGAAGCAACCCGTTGTATCGCGCCTTGCGCGCTGACAAACTGCGCCTCGCTGCTCTCGAAGCGACGCTCTCCGCATACTCTCGCGAGGAGAAAGTTCCCACGCTTGAGATGATTGCCATGACGCCTGAGCAGATCGAAAAGCGTGCGAAAAAACTGATTCGAAAAGTCTACAAGAACACGGCTGACACGCTTACGCTCGAGCCAATCAAGAGTGAGTCCGCGGTAGGCGGGGGCTCAGCGCCAATTTCGTCGCTGCCCACGGTCGCTATCTCAGTAGCCAGGGACGGCATTACTGCTAGCAAGATCTCCGAGTTGCTGCGTCAGTGGAGCCCGCCTATCATTGTGCGCATTGTTAATGACCGCGTGTTGATAGACTTGCGAACCATCGCGCTTGCTGACGAAGCAGAAATTGAAAAGTCGCTCATTTGGCTCGCAAGTTGAAATCTCGCCCCCCTGCGATTCGCACATTTTCTTTGTGAATATCGCAGCAATCGCCTTTTCTTGCTTAATCTCCCGGCCAACAGTGTATAATCCTGTTGGCCCAGCCGCCTCACATCTCTTCAGCTCCCGACCATCCACCTTTGAAAACGTTTACCTGGAAATCGCTGTTCGTCTCGCTACTCCTGTCATTTGCCGCAGGGGCGGCGACGTGTGCCGTCTGGCGCGCGGGGTTGATCGATTCTCTTCAAGCTGGATTTGTGGTGAGCGTCGCCCGCGGCGAGACCCCTCTGCAAACGCCCCAGATGTGGCTGGGCTTGCTGCTGATCGTCGGTGTGAGCATGAGCGCGGGCTTCTTTGTGAGTCGCGCGGGCGCGCGTCGATCGTTCTGGATTCTCGGCCTTGGGTTTCTCGTTACCGCCGCGGCGAGTTTGCTCACTTCTCGTTATTGGAAGATCGATATTCTGTTTGCACCGTCGGCTTTGGGAGCGGTGACTTCAGTAATTGTTGTTCAGTTGTATCGCCTCTGGCTGATTGATAGTTTGCTGACGGATCGTGTCAACGAAACTTCACGGCGGACCGACCTGGTCCAGGCGACGGTTGCACCAGCGAGACTGTCCAACGGTCTCAAGCTATTGCAGACAATCCTCCCTCTGGAGGAAGCCGTCGTTTTTCAACCAAACGATCTGGGTGAATTGGTTCCTTGCGCTCAGCTACGCGCAACCCCCAGCGGCTCCCTGGAAGCTGGAAGAAATTCGGTTTGGCGACGATTCGTGCAATTGTGCGATCGCGCGGTGAAAACAAACGAAATTGCCCTCGCGCCTGCCGGCGAGATTGGTTCCTTAGAGACAGTGGCCATCCCACTCAGTCACGAAGGACGAACTGTGGGAGCACTGCTGTTGCGTCTGCGCGAGAGTTTTGATCACAGCGATCGACGATTACTTGCTGCCGTGGGCGGCCAGATCGCGCGGAACGTGCAACGCGAAGAAGCGCGCAAGAAAAAGCTGGACGGGAATCTTCCCGCTTTCGTTTCCGCCCGCACCTCCAGTTACCGTCTGCATGCATTTGATTATCTGAGCGGCGTAATGACTGAACAGAAATTCGGCGCTCAGGTGCTTGCTGAAACATCCGATGCGTATGCCCTGGCATATCTGGACGGCACAGTTGCTTACATGAATCAGGCCATGATTGTGGCTGCCGAGATTAAGCCGGCCGAAGTTGAGAGCGTCGAACTTTTTGGGTTGCTCGATCGATTCAAGTCAGGAGTTTTTGACGAGCCTTCGATTGCCGTCCGGCGCGTGCTGCAGTCGGGCCAGCCTTACGAACGCGAGTTGAAGTTCCCGGATCGAAATCAAACGTTGGAATTGCGAATCTCGCTCGCGGCCGAAGGGTCATCTGCAAACGGAAATGGAAATGGCAATGGATCGCACAAGCCGTCGCGCCCCTTATGCTTCGCGATTCGGGTCCGCGACGTGACACGCATGAAGGAATTCGAGCAGCTTAAGAGCGACATGATTTCCCTGATGTCGCACGAGCTGCGCACGCCTCTGACGAGCATCAACGGCTTTTCTGAATTGCTGGCGATCGACGACAAGATCCCGGAAGAGGCACGCGAGTTCGTACAAATCATCTCCAACGAGTCGCAACGCATGTCGCGCATGATCGATACGTTCCTGTCTGTCACCCAGCTCGAGCGCTCAGACAAGAAAGACGTCGTTCACATAGCTTTGCGTCTTGACGAAGTCGCACGCGATGCGATCGTCACGATGCAATCCGTTGCGAAAAAGAAACGCATTCGAATGGTCGAGCAAGCCAACGGCACGATCCCACCAGTGGCCGCCGACAAGAGTTTAATTACCCAGGCGTTGATGAAGCTTCTGGACAACGCGATTCGCTACAGCCCCGAACGTACCACTATCACCATCTCGACAGTGCTTGAGGCTGAAGTGGTCCGAGTAATCGTCGAAGATCGCGGCTATGGCGTGCCGGCCGAATCAATCGATCGCATCTGGGAAAAGTTCTATCGCGTCGCGCGCGATGGCCAGGAAAAAGACGAAGAATCAACGGGCCTCGGGTTGGCTTTCGTAAAAGAAGTTATTGAGCAACACGGTGGTTCCGTGAGCGTCGAATCCGAAGTCGGGCGTGGATCGAAGTTTAGTTTTGCGTTGCCCAGGTTGTGACGAACGGGATGATATTGTCCTCGGTAAGTGGTAACAGGCCCACTTGATCAATCAAAACCACCAATCCTAGGCCCTAGGTTTGAACCGTTCTGGTAGTTCACCGTTGGAAACCCACTGTACATGGTTAGTATCCCAAAACCACTCTTCTTTAAAACCGCAATACCGCAGAATGAGTCTCCAGAATTCCTTTAGATCAAAATGGCTTGGGGTTCGTCTAAGATTCGAGTCGAAAGGCCTGTCTTCCGAAATCGGAACTATCATTGTGATCCGAACATCGGACAGATTCGGCAGCGATGCTGTTTTCCCATTGCGCCTAACGAATTCGATTTCGTTTTGAGGATCTGGTTTGTTCAATGAAATCGGGCCGAAAGGCCCATCGCTGCACTCCTCGACCATATCGCTAATTATTACGAGATCAAAACAATTATTGGAAACTCCCTCGACCATTTCATTTAGCTTGTCTCGTGCAAAC
>DASWQK010000049.1:0-9650 GCA_036403735.1 Pyrinomonadaceae bacterium | reverse complement strand
GCGGGAATGTCTTCATCGGCGCTCTTCTCAGGTTCCGGCGGCGGCGCAGCGCCGAGGAATAGCCGGCTGCCATCAAGTGAGAAACTCAAGTTGGCTTTGTCGCTGATCACGAAGTCTTTGCGGAAGCCAGGTGACGAATTCGAAATGATCTCTGACGCCGAGGCGGGTGCGTTGGAAGATGCATGATTGCGATCGGTACCCTGGACCACCGGTGCGCCGCTGCCGCGTTCCCAGAGATAGACTTTGAACTTTGCCTGCTTTGATTCCTGATCGTCGCGATCGCTGATGAAAGCCAGTTCAGTTTGCTCTTCGTCCCAGGTGAGCTTTTGATACTTGCCTTTGCCGGCGAGCAGCGGCGTGGGCGCGACTTCGGTCTGCGGCGTCATAACGTACACACCGTTCGTCTCTTCATTTTTCGATGAGACGGTGAAGGCCAGCGTCTTCGCGTCTTTGCTGAAACTGTAATCGAGCACATCGTTGAAAGTACGCTCAGTTCCCGTCGTCGTATTTCGCACGATCAGATCAGTGCCGTACTCTTTCTTTGGACCACGTCCTGCGGGTCGCGACTGAGGCGCTTCCGATGAAGTGTCAGTCTCTTCGAGGTTTTCCGATGATGGCGACGTGGGATTTTCTTTTGGCGCTACTGCGTCTCTGTTCGGCGACATTCCCGGCTTTGCTTCCATCAAGTAAGCGATAAAGCCGCCGCCCTCTTCCGGTGCCTGGAAGTTCTTAACTCGATCAATTTTTGCGACCTGGCCACTGGATAGATCCATGATGCCGACCGCGTTCTTCGGCATGTCGTCCGGCTTCTTTTTGTCTTTCTTTGCCTTGTTCAGTTCGGCTTTCGTCGGCTCAATACTGAAAACGACAAAGTGGCTGTCAGCCGTGAATGCGGGACGCGCCAAACGTCCCTGGGCCGCAATCAGCTCTCCGAAATTTGGTATCGAATCGTCCGGTGGCGGCGCCGGCGGTCGATAACCACGCGCAGCGCGCCACTCAGTTGCCGCGTTGACGTTGCGCACGACGATCTCGCTGTCAGCGTCCTGGGCCATGTAGGCATACGCGACGAATTTTCCGTCACGCGAAATTTGCGGTGATTGAATCGAATGCCAGGTGTCGTAATCCTTATGGGTAATGGAGCGCTTCGGCGCCGCAGGTTGTTGCGCAGAGACTCGCGCGAGCGAAGTTACGACTAGCGCAACCCCAAGGATGAATGACACGCATGGTCGCGATGATCTAATTATTCTCATAGCTCACTCCGTTGTTTTCTTTATAATCCAGGCGAGGTCGGTCTTGCGGCCCACAGTCTTATCACAGGCGAGGCGGATGTCAAGGTCATTTCACAAATTTGTGCGCACGACTGTTTCTGTAACCAAGGTCTTTGCGAAGGCGTTGATATCTGTGCGACCATTAGCCAACCCCGCAATAACTGATTGTCGTCGAGCCCCCGGTCGCCCATCGCGGACATTTCGTTGGGCGGGCCTTAACAGAGCGCGATGGAAGAACACATCTCAACGGAAATTCCGAATCGATCCGCCGGCGGAGACGCCGCGAGCCCTGGTATCAGCAGTCCAGCCCGCGTCGAGACCGCGACCGCCAGTCGCCCTCGAAAGACGCGAGCCCGCATCATTCAAGTCGTTAGCATCGTGGTGCTGGTTATTTTGCTGGTCGTTCTTTGGAGATTTCTCGGCGACCGAGCTGCCACGTCAGGTGGCGCCGGCCGGGGCGGCCGTGGCGGCGGCGAAGTTGTTCCGGTCGAAGTCGCGCCGGTAACTCAACAAGACGTTCCCATCCAAATCAAAAGCATCGGCAACGTGGAAGCGCAATCAACCATAGCCGTGCGATCGCAAGTTGAAGGAACATTGATGAGCGTCGCTTTCGTGCCCGGACAGGAAGTTAAGAAAGGCGCCGTGCTCTTCATGATCGATCCTCGTCCGCTGCAGGCACAGCTCAGTACGGCCGAAGCAAACCTGCTAAAGTCCATGGCCGCAGTGCGTCAGGGAAACGATATTGTCGCGCGTGACGAAGCCACCGCGGCCAACGATCGGGTTGTTGTCGCCCGCGATCTGCGTTTGGTCGAAGCCGGCGTTATTCCGCGCGAGCAGTACGATAACGATGTGGCCAAGCTGCGCTCGAGTGAGGCGACGGTGCGCGCCGATCAATCATCGGTCGCAAACCTGCAAGCAGCGCAGAAAGCGGAAGAAGCAACCGTCCAAAACGCGCGTATCCAACTCAGCTACACGACGATTCGCGCGCCCCTCGCCGGCAAAACCGGCAACCTCGCGGTGACGGCCGGCAATCTCGTGCGTGCCAATGACACGACCTCGATGGTGACAATTACGACTTCGTCTCCGATCTACGTGACCTTCTCAGTTCCGGAACGCGATCTGGTTCGCATTCGCCAGTCGTCAGGCAAGGAAGGGTTGGTGGTGCGGGGAGAGATTCCCGGTGATGAATCCAATCCCGTGATGGGGAAACTTTCGCTGGTTGATAACACGGTCGATCCGGCAACCGGAACGGTCCGTCTGAAAGCAACTTTTGTCAATGACGATCGCCGGCTCTATCCCGGCCAATTCGTCAACGTGGTGATGACCCTCGGAACTGCAACGCAGGCGATCGTAGTTCCAACTCAGGCCGTGCAAGTTGGGCAAGACAAATCATTCGTCTACGTGGCGAAGGCCGACGGCACGGTTGAGATCCGCACAGTAAAGACTGGCACGACGATGGAATCGATGACCGTGATCGAAGACGGATTGAAGCCGGGCGAACAGGTAGTGACCGATGGCCAACTAAGACTCGTACCCGGAGCGAAGGTCCAGGTCAAAGGACAAGGCGGGCGCGGCGGACAAGGTCAAGGCGCTAATCAAGGTGGACCCACGGCGCCAGGCGCAGATCAAAGCCCGGGCGCAGGGCAAGGATACGGCGGTGGCGGACGGCGCGGGGGTGGAAACCAGAACCAGTGATCAGGGAAATGCAAATTGAAAATTGAAAAGTGCAAATTGCAAATCGAATCGCAGATACGATGATGAGTCTGGATCAAATACCAGCCGGACTTAGCCCCAGCAATTCCGAGATTTTCAATTTTCATTTTGCACTTTTCAATTCTCAATGTCTGAACTCTTTATTCAGCGCCCGATCACGACGACGCTCATCATGGCCGGCATCGTGCTGTTCGGCTTTATCGGTTATCGCGCGCTGCCCGTAAGTGACCTCCCGAACGTCGATTATCCAACCATACAAGTCACTGCCGAACTGCCGGGCGCCAGTCCGGAAACGATGGCTTCGTCGGTCGCAACTCCGCTCGAGCGGCAGTTTTCCACGATCGCCGGCCTGAACACGGTCAGTTCAACCAGCACCCTCGGCAATACGCAGGTCACCCTGCAATTCGATCTCAGCCGGAACATCGATGCAGCCGCGCAGGATGTGCAAACAGCAATCGCGCAATCCTCGCGACAGTTGCCGACGGGCATGCCGAATCAGCCGACGCTGAAAAAAGTCAATCCCGCAGATCAGCCGATTGTCTATTTGATGGTGAGTTCGCCAACGCTGCCACTGTCGAAGGTGAATGAGTACGCCGACACGACGCTGGCGCAAAGACTCTCAACTATCAGCGGCGTCGCGCAAGTGCTGGTCACCGGCGAACAAAAGTATGCGGTGCGCGTGCAAGTCGATCCTTCGGCGCTGGCATCGCGCGGCATCGGCATCGATGACGTGGCCACTGCTTTGCAACGTGGCAACACAAATATGCCGGTCGGCACGCTTTACGGCATTCATCAAAACCTGACGGTCCAGGCGAATGGTCAACTCACCAACGCCGAAGAATATCGCCAATTGATCGTCGCTTATAGAAATGGCGCGCCGGTAAGTTTGCGCGATCTGGGCGACGTCGTGGACAGCGTCGAGAACAACCGTCTCGCCAGCCGCTATAACGGCCAGCAGGTAGTGACCTTGACGATTCAACGTCAGCCGGGAACGAATACGGTCGCGGTCGTCGATGCCATCCGCAGCTTGCTGCCTGCATTTCGTCAACAACTTCCCGCTTCGATCAAGCTCGACGTGCTCTACGATCGATCTGAATCGATCCGCGAATCTGTCAACGACGTGCAGTTCTCTCTCTTGTTGGCGATCGGGCTGGTCGTGCTCGTCATCTTTCTGTTCCTGCGCAACGTGCGCGCGACTTTTATCCCGACACTCGCGCTGCCGACCTCGATCGTCTTCACCTTTGCGATCATGTATCTGTTGGGATTCAGTCTCGACAATCTTTCGCTGATGGCCCTGACGCTGTCCGTCGGTTTTGTCGTCGACGATGCGGTCGTGATGCTTGAGAACATCGTGCGCCGCATGGAAGAAGGCGAAGGCGCGATGGAAGCCGCACTGAAAGGTTCGCGCGAAATTGGTTTCACGATCGTGTCGATGACAGTTTCGCTGGTCGCCGTTTTTATTCCGGTGCTCTTTCTAAGCGGAATTCTCGGCCGTCTCTTCCGTGAATTTGCGATCACTATCAGCGTCGCAATTTTGGTTTCAGGTTTTGTTTCGTTGAGTCTTACGCCGATGCTTTGCAGTCGTATTCTGAAAGCATTTGGACATCAAAAGCATGGTGACGACGGCGCCGGCACGGATGCCGGCGAACCGCAGGCAGGGATGCCTGCGGTCCAGCACGGAAAGTTCTGGGAGGCCACCGAACGCGGCTATGAATGGCTGGTCGGGGGATATCGCTGGACCCTGCAGGTTGCTTTGGAGAATCGCGGTTTGACGCTGGCAATTTGCGGCGTGCTGTTTCTGGTTACGATTGCGCTCTTCTACATCATTCCGAAGGGTTTCATCCCCAACGACGATACCAGCCAGATTGTCGGCTACACGGAAGCTGCCGAAGGCATTTCCTTTACTGAAATGTCGCGGCATCAGGAGCAGATCGTCGATCTGATTCGCCAGAATCCAAACGTCGTCGGTGTGCTATCGACTGTCGGTCAGAGCGACGTCAGCGCGGCCAGCAACTCCGGAAACATTCTGATCATTCTGAAGCCGGTCAATCAGCGACACAAAGATGTTGACGCCGTCATCGAGGACTTGCGGCCGAAGCTGGCAGCTGTTCCGGGCATGCGCATCTATTTGCAGAATCCGCCGCTGGTCCAGGTGGGGGGCCAGGTCACCAAGAGTCCATATCAGCTGACTCTGCAAGGTCCGGATCGCGATGAGCTTTATTCCAAAGCCAACGAGTTGTTAGTAAAGCTCGCGGCGCTTCCTCAGCTGCTCGACGTCACCAGCGACATCCAAACCAAGAATCCACAGCTCGACGTTGATATCGATCGCGACAAAGCATCAGCCGTCGGCGTTACCGCGCAGCAGATCGAGGATGCGCTTAACGATGCTTACGGGACGCGGCAGATCTCGACGATCTATGCGACCTCGAACGAGTACCAGGTGATCATGGAAGTGAAGCCTGAGTACCAGGAAGATCCTTCCGCGTTGGGGAAACTCTACATTCACTCGACGACCACGCCTGGGGCGGCAAGCCCGGGCGTGCAGGTGCAGACATCTTTGGCGCAACCGTCCCAGGCGATCACGAATTCGCAGCAATCCCCCGTCGGTGTGAACGCGCCGGCGCAAACAACCACCACCGGCCGCCTGGTTCCGTTGAGCACGGTGGCGACGTTTAAGCGCAGCATCGGCCCATTGCTCGTCAATCACTTGAGCCAGCTTCCGTCAGCCACGATTTCGTTCAATCTGCGCCAGGGCGTGTCGTTGAGCGCGGCCACAGATCAAGTGCAAGCGCTGGCGAAACAAACTCTGCCCGGCACGATCACCACCAGCTTCCAGGGAACCGCGCAAATCTTTCAATCGTCGCTGCAAAACCTGACGCTCTTGATGCTCGTCGCCGTGCTGGTGATTTATCTGGTGCTGGGAATTCTTTACGAGAGCTTCATTCATCCGTTTACGATTCTTTCGGGGTTGCCGTCGGCGGGCCTCGGCGCTCTATTGACGCTGCTGGTGTTTGGACGCGAGCTGGATGTCTACGCTTTCGTGGGCCTGATCATGCTGATCGGCATCGTCGAGAAAAACGCCATCATGATGATCGATTTTGCCCTGACGTCTCAGCGCGAAGGCGGCAAGCCCGCGGAAGAAGCGATCTTTCAGGCGTGCCTGATCCGCTTTCGCCCGATCATGATGACGACCATGGCCGCGCTGATGGGGACGTTGCCAATCGCGCTCGGCTGGGGCGCGGGCGCAGCTTCGCGTCGTGGCCTGGGCCTGGCAGTTGTGGGCGGACTGATGGTGTCGCAAGTGGTGACGCTGTATCTGACACCGGTGGTCTATTTGTATTTCGAGCGCATGCAGGACTGGGTGCAGCGAAGACGAAAAGCGCGCCAGGGTGACGTGTCAGAAGCCCGCGCGTAAGCGAAGGGCTCGCAATTTCGCCGCAGAGCGGCGCGACGAATTTAGCCGTGGGTTTCAACCCACGGTTAAGACGTCAATAGATTCGCGCGTCGCGTAGTGACGGATGAATGAAAGATTCAATTGTCGCTACGCGACATCTGGTGATTCTACTAATCGATCCGTGGGCTGAAGCCCACGGCTAAATTCATCCCATCGCTACGCGATGCATACGCGTTCTCGAAATGGATATGCCCGAACGATCTAAAAAGCCGAACAAACATCGCCGCGGCATCTCTGAACTCTTCATTCAGCGTCCGATCACGACGACGCTGGTGATGGTGGGCATCGTTCTGTTCGGCCTGATCGGTTATGCGGCGTTGCCGGTCAGCGATCTGCCGACGGTCGATTACCCCACGATCAACGTCAACGCGAGCTTGCCCGGCGCGAATCCGGAAACGATGGCCGCCTCGGTGGCGACACCACTCGAACGAGCATTCTCAGGCATCGCCGGCATTGATTCGATCAATTCAAGCAATTCGCAAGGCTCGACTTCGATCACTTTGCAATTCAATCTCAGCCGCAACATCGACGCGGCTGCCCAGGACGTGCAGACGGCCATCTCCTCGGCGCTGCCGCAGTTGCCGCCGGGAATGCCGAACCCACCCAGCCTGCGCAAATCAAACCCATCGGACAGCCCGATTCTTTTCTTTGCTTTGAACTCAGACGTGCTTTCGCTGCCGCAGATCGACGAGTACGCCGAGACTTTGATCGCGCAACGTATTTCGATGGTTGAAGGCGTTTCGCAGGTGCAGGTTTACGGCGCGATGAAGTACGCCGTGCGCGCGCAGATGGATCCGAATGCGCTCGCCGATCGAGGCATCGGCGTCGACGATGTTGACGCGGCGATTCGCAACGCGAACCCGAATACGCCGACGGGCACGCTGTACGGAAAATTCTCGAACATGACGGTCCAGACGAACGTTCAACTCGACAATGCCGAGCAATTCAAGACGCTGATAGTCGCTTATCGCAATGGCGCGCCGGTCCGTCTCGAGGAAGTCGCTAACGTTCTGGACAGCGTCGAGAACAACAAAGTCGCGAGTTGGTTCAATGGCCGCCGCAGCGTCACCATGGCCGTGCAGCGCCAGCCAGGAACCAACACCGTCGCGGTGGTTGATGCGATCAAAGCGCTGATACCTCAGTTCAAGCAGCAACTGCCGGCCTCCGTCAATCTCGATATCCTGAACGATCGCTCGATCTCGATCCGGCAATCGGTCAATGACGTGCAGTTCTCTTTGCTGCTGGCGATGGGCCTGGTCGTGATGGTGATCTTTCTGTTCCTGCGCAACGTGCGCGCGACGATCATTCCCACGCTGGCCCTGCCCACTTCGATCATCGGCACGTTTGCCGTCATGTACCTGCTGAAATTCAGTCTCGACAATTTGTCGCTGATGGCCCTGACGTTGTCGGTGGGTTTCGTGGTCGATGATGCCGTCGTGATGCTGGAGAATATCGTGCGGCGGATCGAGAGCGGCGACACAGTGATGCAAGCCGCGCTCAACGGCTCGCGCGAAATCGGCTTCACGATCGTGTCGATGACTGTCTCGCTGGTTGCCGTCTTCATCCCCGTGCTTTTCATGGGTGGAATTCTCGGCCGCCTGTTCCGCGAATTTGCGATTACGATCAGCGTCGCAATTCTGGTCTCAGGCATTGTGTCGCTGACGCTGACGCCGATGCTCGCCAGTAAACTTTTGAGAGCCAAGGACATTCGCGCCAGCGCCTTGCACGAAGATACCGGCAAACCGGTGCGCCGTCGTGGTTGGTGGGGATTCACCGAAGGCTTCTACAATAGGGTGCTGCAGTTCTACGAGTGGACGTTGCGCGGCGTGTTGCAGCATCCGTTGTTCACGATCACGATCAGTCTGATTCTCGCCGTCTTCACTTTTTATTTGTTTGGCGTGGTGCCTAAAGGGTTCATTCCCAGCGGCGATACTGGATTGCTTTTGGGCAGCACCGAAGCCGCGCAGGGCATTTCGCTCGATGACATGATCAAACATTCGAACATGGTGACTGAGATCATCAAAAAAGATCCGAACGTGCAATCCTACGCTTCGACCGTCGGCGCGGGCGGTCGAAACAGTGGCGGCAACAGCGGGACAATTTTTATCGGGCTGAAGCCTTTGAATCAGCGGGTCAGTGCCGATGACGTGATCGAAGAACTGCGGCCAAAGCTCTCACGCGAACCCGGTCTGCGCGTGATCTTACAGAACCCACCCAGCTTGAATATCGGCGGCGGCTTTGGGCGCAGCACTTACCAGGTGACCATGCAGGCGTCCAGTAATGCCGAGCTGATCGACAACGCTCCCATCCTCGAACGAAAGATGCGCGAATTGCCGCTGCTTCAGGACGTCAACAGCAATTTGCAAGTCAACACGCCGCAAATCAACGTCCAAATCGATCGCAAACAGGCGGCCGCGCACAGTGTGACGATTGCTCAGATTCAGACTGCGCTCGGCGATGCGTTTGGATCGCGACAGGTTTCGACGATCTTCATGCCGACCAACGAGTATCAGGTGATCCTCGAAGCCAAGCCGGAATTTCAAAGCGATCCCACGGCACTGGGCCGTTTGTATATTCACTCGTCCAACGGCAGGTTGGTTCCCTTGAGCGCGGTGGCCAGTTTTTCGACGAGTGTTGGGCCGGCGCAGGTTAATCACTATGGTGAGATGCCGGCGACTACCATCTCGTTCAACCTGAAACCCGGGGTGTCGCTCAGTCAGGCAACCCAACAGATTCAACAAGTCGCGAAACAATCCCTGCCGGCCACGATCACGACGACCTTTCAGGGATCGGCGCAGGTCTTTCAATCGTCTTTGCAGAATCTGACGCTGCTGTTGCTGGTGGCAGTGTTGGTAATCTATCTGGTCCTGGGAATTCTGTATGAGAGCTTCATTCATCCGCTCACGATTCTTTCGGGCCTGCCTTCAGCGGGCTTGGGAGCGTTACTGACTTTGATGATCTTTCATCGCGAGCTGGATATCTATGCGTTCGTCGGACTGATCATGCTTATCGGCATCGTGAAGAAGAACGCGATCATGATGATCGACTTTGCGCTTGATAGACAGAGAAGGGAAGGCCATCCCGCGCGCGAAGCGATCTACGAAGCCTGCGTCGTCCGCTTCCGCCCAATCATGATGACGACGATGTCGGCCTTGATGGGGACACTGCCGATCGCGCTTGGCTGGGGCGCCGGCGCAAACGCTCGTCGCGGTCTG